>DAOSXZ010000010.1:16446-23751 GCA_035380845.1 Bacteroidales bacterium
CATTGAAAAAGAACTGCTTGCAGTAAATGCATTGCGGCAGTCCATTGACGGATCCTTCCTGAAAGTAGTCGAAATTCTTTACACCTCCAAGGGTCGCCTGATTGTTACCGGCATTGGGAAAAGCGCCCTTATAGGGCAAAAAATCGTAGCTACCTTCAATTCTACAGGAACTCCTGCCATTTTCATGCATGCTGCCGATGCCATACACGGAGACCTTGGCATTGTCCAACCCGGAGATACGGTCATGTGCCTTTCCAAAAGCGGGGATACTGCAGAAATCAAGGTCCTGGTGCCGTTGATACGCAGAATGGGGAACCTGTTGATAGGCATGGTAGGCAACCGGGAATCGTACCTGGGACGGTCTGCTGATTACGTACTGGTTGCTTCTGCTCCTCACGAAGCCTGCCCCAACGACCTGGCCCCTACGGCCAGTACTACCGTCCAGATGGTTTTGGGAGATGCACTGGCTGTATGCCTGTTGCAATTGAGGGGATTTTCACAGGCTGATTTTGCCCGTTTTCACCCGGGAGGTTCTTTAGGTAAAAAATTGTATTTAAGGGTGTGTGACATCATGGATCATACACTCAGCCCAAAGGTGTTGCCCGGGCAATCCATCAGGGACACTATTTTTGAAATATCCCGCAACCGTCTTGGAGCCACGGCAGTACTGGATCAGGACGGAAAATTGCAGGGCATCATCACAGATGGAGACGTACGCCGGATGGTTGAAAAAAACAGTCATCTTGAAAATCTTTGTGCCTCCGATGTGATGACCAAAGAACCAAAAACCGTACTGTATGACCAATTGGCGGTTCATGCCTACGAAATGATGCAATCCAACAAAATTACCCAATTGATTGTTTTAAGGGATAAACGCTATGCAGGAATGGTCCATATACACGACATTATAAGAGAAGGTATAGTATGAATGCATTTGATCCCAACCTGCCGGGAGTACCTAACGGCCGGTATTTTGCCTTGCCTTTTACCAGCGAGGACGCGGAAATAGTGCTGGTATCGGTTCCCTGGGACGTTACCACCTCTTACCGCGAGGGAACCCACATGGGTCCGGAAGCCATTATTGAAGCTTCTACCCAGATAGACCTTTTCAACGCCCGGGTGCACGAAGCATGGAATATCCCGATAGCTACCCTTGAAGAACATGAAGAATTGCCTGTCCTTAACCGGACGGCCCGGAACCTGTCACAAAAGATCATACAAAGCTGGGAAGACGGGATCGACCCAAGAGAGAACGGACTGGGCGAGGTTTTGGATGAAGTCAATTTGGCATGTTCCCGAATGAACCGGATTGTTTACCTGCAATGTTCCGAACTGCTGCGGGCCGGAAAATTCATAGGACTTGTAGGCGGAGAACATTCCGTACCATTGGGATACCTGCAAGCATTGGGAGAGCATTACGGATCTTTTGGCATACTTCATATAGATGCTCATGCAGACTTGCGTCAGGCATATGAAGGATTCACATTTTCACATGCCTCCATCATGTATAATGCCCTGGAGACTGTACCAGGCATAACGGCATTGACGCAGGTTGGTGTGAGGGATTATTGCCTGGAAGAACACAAGATCATCCGCAGTGATCCGCGCATTGCTTTTTTCTCCGATGAATCCCTGAACGAAGACCTGTATGAAGGCCTGACCTGGAGAGAACAATGCCACCGTATCATGGAAAGTCTTCCCGAACAGGTATATATCAGTCTGGACATTGACGGCCTGTCACCGGATTTGTGTCCGAATACGGGAACCCCGGTTCCGGGAGGACTGAGCTTTCAGCAGGTGGATTACCTGTTGTACCTGTTGGCCTCTTCCCCGTTGAAGATCATAGGATTTGACCTGTGTGAAGTGGCCCCGGGGGAGAACGACCCGTGGGATGCCATTGTGGGGGCACGTATTTTGCACAAAATTTGCTGCTATTCCTATTTAAATAACAAGAAATAAACCTTACATTTGTTGTTTGCCATTATACACGATCATAATTCAAAACAATATTTTTTACAATGAGAACATTTAAGATTCTATCAATCGTCCTTATGGGCGGAATGCTTGTTGCATCCTGTAACAGCAGCACATCGGATGCAAACGCCGATTTTTCAAAGGGAGCCGTTGATTCACTCAGTCGTGCCGTGGGTTATTCCCTGGGTTCCATGGTCAGACAATCCAATTTCGGCGAATTAAATAACGACCTAGTCATAAAGGCCTACAAAGAACTCATGGGCAGAGAAGATGATCCCACACAGGAAGAAATGATGTCCTGGAACGAAGACATTACTGCTTTCATGCAAAAAAAGAAAGTTGTTGAAGGAGAACGCAACATAAAAGAAGGGGAAGCGTTCCTTGAAGAAAACAAGACAAAAGAAGGCGTTGTCGTACTGCCCAGCGGTCTGCAGTACAAGATTATACGTGAAGGCAACGAAGTTCGTGCTTCTGCATCCGATACAGTGGAAGTCCATTACGTAGGCACCCTGATAAACGGTACTGAATTTGATTCTTCCTATGCCCGCAACGAAATGGCTAAATTTCCCCTCGACAGGGTGATTCCCGCCTGGACGGAAGGTATGCAGCTGGTAGGCGAAGGCGGTAAGATTATCTTATACGTTCCTTCCGAACTCGGGTATGGTGCCAACGGTGCAGGCAATGCCATAGGCCCCAACAGCACGTTGATCTTTGAAGTAGAAATGAATAAGGTCTATCCGGCCAAAAATTGATAGCGAAAGTGGAACTCCAGGGAACTTTGATTGAAAAACGTCCGGTATTTAAAGGAACCGGAGCCCGTGGCGACTGGGTGAAACAGGAGTTTATCCTGGAGACACGGGAATCGGGATACCCGCGTAAAGTCTGTCTCTCCGTATTTGGGGAAGACAGGGTAAAGGAACTGGATACATTCCAATTGGGAGAAAGCGTAAAAGCTTCTGTGAATATAGAATCCAGGGAATACAACGGGCGTTGGTACACCGATGTTCGCGCCTGGCGTCTGGAAAAAGGACAGGAACCGGCCGCCGCTCCGGACTATCCGGCTCCCGGTCCTATAACGACGGAACCGGACGAAGGAGAGGATGATCTTCCCTTCTAGGCACATCCCGCCAGTATGTCAACTGACGTTTAGCATAATGGCGTGTATTGCGTTTGATAAGGCGTAACGCTTCGCTGTAATCATATTCTCCCTCAAAATAAGCAAACAGCTCCCTGTACCCCACCGTTTGGAGTGCAGGGAGTTTTCTGTACGGATACAGGTGACGTGCTTCTTCCTCCAGTCCTGCTTCCATCATACGTTCCACCCTCTGGTCAATGCGCTTGTACAATGCTTCTCGCGGCCGGTCCATCATGATTTTTTCAATTTCAAAAGGGCGCTTTTTGGGCGTGTGCTTCAAGAAATAATGATACGGTTTGCCGGAAAGCAAACACACTTCTACAGCACGTACAACCCTGCGTTTATTGGCCATATCTATGCGGGCCCAGGTTACCGGGTCTAATTCTTTCAATCTATTCAGCAGGCTTTCCAACCCATCGGGATGCGCTGCTGTCCGGGTAAGTTCTTCCCTTAACCGGGGATCCGAAGGCGGCATATGATCAATGCCCCATGTAAAGGCATCAATATAAAACCCGGAACCTCCCACCATAAGCAGGTATTCATGCGATGGAGCAAGTTTGATGACAAGTTCCCAGGCTTCACGTTCGTAATCACCCGCAGAATATGATTGATGTATGCTATGACTGGCAATGAAATAATGTTCGGCCTGTGACAATTCGTCTTCTGAAGGACGTGCGACTCCGATTTTAAGCTCCTTGTATATCTGCCGGCTGTCGCAATTGATCACAGGCGATTTCAACAAACGCGCAATAGCCAGGCTTTGTGCGGTTTTTCCCACGCAGGTGGGACCCATTAATATGATAATTTTCGTAGCCATTCCAATGTATTCAATCCGTCGGCATAATCTGTAAATGCGGGAAACTGGGTTTTTCCAAAAGGAAGGTCCGCTGTCCCGGCCACGCATTGTATAAGATTCCGGTTTATATCCAGAAAACGGGACACTTCTTCTTGTTTCATGTATTTTTTGTAATTCAATATGGCCATGGGAGGATTCATATCATCGCTTTCCTCCAGGACAAAAAGGTCTTCACAATAATCTTTTTGCATAGCGGCCGGTTCTTTTGACATAAGGGAACAAGCCCTTGCATGACGCAGTGCATTTACGTAATTATTATGTTCTTTCAATACCGGCCCCATCACCTCTCTGACCTTTTGCACAAATGGGCCAAAATCGTATTCCGGAGGAACCAAAATCAAAGAAACGTTCCGGCACCCAAGCCCAAAATACAGGAAACAATCCAGGGCAAGGCCTTCCAGTTGAGAGTCAGACTCGGACCCGTCCAGTAAAGCGACAGAACTTCTGCCGGTTCGTATAAGCAAAGGAATCCCGGGAAAAGACTGGCGGTAATAAGCCTCGGCCCGGCTTCCTCCCGTAAAAAGGATGGCACGGGTTCCGGGATCCGCACAAGATACAAATCGCACCCGGATACCTTCCAGGCAGGAATCTTTCATACGGTATAGCCGGTCAACAATAGCCGGAAGTAAAACATCATCTTTGGAGGACAGTTTTATTTCTACGGTGACTTCTTCCGGATGGGCCCCGGCATAAGCCATCGCACATACAAAATCGTGCCAGCAGACAAGGGGTATATTACCAGCCGCAACCAGGGTAATCCACCGGGGAGCAGAAGACGGAACATGAAAATTCAGTAATTCAGGCAACAAGTGTCTTTCCTGTTTTAAGCTTTGTTTCAATGTGTTGAGACGGTGTTGTACAAATGCAGGACAAAACCAGGGATTGGTTTTTCCTGCTTTGGCAATCAATACATCATCGCACCGGGAAAGAGCGGCGGATGCCTGTATAATAAATTTTTCTGCAAACCCCATATTTTTTTGCCTCGATTTTGCAAAGATACGTAAAAGACGTATTTTCGCATGATGTGCCCCGGTGAGATATATAAAACCCTGAAAGCTCCCTGCGAGGGCCTTTACAAGGAAAAAGGAAGTCGTTTCCTGTCCTTTGGTTTTCCTGTTTCAGACGAGGAAGAAGTCCGCAAGTTGCTGGAAAAGTTGAGAAAGAAATATTTTGATGCCCGTCATATCTGTTATGCGTACCGTTTGGGCCCCAATGGAGAACCCTGGCGGGCGAATGATAACGGAGAACCTTCTTCCACCGCCGGTAAACCCATCCTGGGACAATTGATCTCCAGGGATGTTTCCGATGTATTAATGGCTGTGGTCCGTTATTTCGGGGGAATTAAACTTGGGACGGGAGGACTGATAAACGCTTACAGAACAGCTGCCGCCAATGCGCTGGAAAATGCTTTGGTAACGGAAAAAAAAGTTCTTCAAACCGTTGAACTGCAATTTGATTACGACCGGACGGATAAAGTAATGAAAGCCATACGGGATACGGAAGCTGTAATAACAGAACAGGATTACCGGGACAGTTCCCTGCCCTGTCGTATCAAAGTTGAGGTGCTTCCCTCACGCAGGGAGGCTCTTTTGTCGTCCCTTGAACCTACATAGTCATTGTAATATTTCAACTATGAAATCTCTCATATCAATAAACGACTTCAACAAAGAAGAAATGTTGCAGGTACTTGATCTTGCCCTGGAATACGAAGCCGATACAAACCGTCCCCTGTATACCGGAAAAGTTATAGCCTGCATTTTTTTTGAACCGTCCACCCGTACACGACTGAGCTTTGAAACAGCCGCCAACCGTCTGGGTGCCCGTATTATAGGTTTTTCTTCACTCGACGCCACCAGTGTCACTAAAGGAGAGAGTTTGAAAGATACCATAAAGATGGTTTCCAATTACTCAGACATGATAGTCATGCGTCACCCGCTGGACGGAGCTGCCCGGTATGCTTCAGAGATTGCAGGATGTCCGGTGATCAATGCCGGGGACGGTGCCAATCAGCACCCTACCCAGACACTTTTAGATATGTATTCCATACGAAAGACACAGGGAACCCTGGAAAACCTGTCCATTACCGTGGTGGGAGATCTGAAATACGGACGGACCGTTCACTCCCTGTTGCAGGCAATGAGCCACTTCAAACCCCGGTTCCGGTTTATTTCCTGCCCGGAACTGGCCATTCCGCAGGAATATATTGATTTTCTGGATTCCAGGAAAATTCCTTATACACAGCATAATCTTCTGGAAGGCCAGATAGATGACACCGACATTCTTTATATGACCCGGATCCAGCAAGAGCGTTTTCAGGATCCTATGGAATACGAAAGGGTGAAAAACCTGATGAGCCTGGATGTATCCATGTTGACGAACACCCGGCCAAATTTGAGGATTCTTCATCCGTTGCCCCGGGTTAAAGAAATATCCACCAATGTAGATGACCGTCCGGAAGCCTATTATTTTGAACAGGCACGTAACGGGGTTTATACACGTATGGGCATCATCACGTATTTAATGAATCAATTGTAAATAAATGGAAACAAAGAAAAAACTGAAAGTAAGCGCTATCCGGAACGGGACTGTCATTGACAGGATTCCGGCCGGACAATTGTTTCACGTAATTGAGATTCTTGGGCTGGCAAAGGGAGATTTTCAAATGACTTTCGGAACAAACCTGGAAAGTAAAGTTCTTGGAGTGAAATCAATTATAAAAATTTCGGATAAATTTTTTGAAGAAGATGATGTCAACCGGATCGCTTTGGTTGCACCGGATGCCATCCTGAATATCATAAAAGAATACCGGGTTGTGGAAAAAAGACCGGTCGTGATCCCTTCCGAAATATGCGGTCTGGTTCGCTGCCTGAATCCCAGGTGTATAACCAATCACGAACCGGTAAAAACGCGTTTTACTACCCGGATGACTGCCGGAGGCCTTATTCTCAAGTGCCATTATTGCGAGAAAGAGACTGAACAAAAAAACTTACAAATCATTAGTAATAATTAGTTTCTGATTGTATATTTTTACTTTATATTTGCATTCACAATGAAATCGTAATAAATAAATACCAATATGAAAACTACCTACAATTTCAACGCTGGACCCTGCATCCTTCCCCCGGAAGCTATTCAGGCAGGGATAAATGCCCTTAAGGATTTCAGCCAGACCGGCATGTCCGTTATTGAAGTTTCGCACCGCTCCAAAGAATGGGAAGCCATAATGAACGAATGCCGCGCTCTGTGGAAAGAGTTGTTGCACATCCCCCAGAATTATGAGGTTCTCTTCCTGGGAGGCGGAGCCAGTCTGCAGTTTTGCATGGTTCCCATGAACCTTCTG
>DAOSXZ010000011.1:149-23724 GCA_035380845.1 Bacteroidales bacterium
AGTAATAGAAAACCTGGCTGACCTGGAAGATGATGGCGAAGTATACGACAGTATTGAGGACATCTGGCCGGATTACCCTAGCAAGGAAGATTTTTTCTTCAACGAAGACGAATACTAACCTTATGAAATGAATATAATAATTGCAGGAGCAGGAGAAGTTGGTTTTCATCTGGCCAAAATGCTTTCGGATGAAAATCATCAAATCACCATCATTGACAAAAATGAAGCGCGATTGAATCAAATCGCGGAAACTTCTGATGTTGTTCCTGTATCGGGTACGGTAACGTCCATCTCTACACTTGAAAAAGCGGGAGTCAGTCGTTGTGACCTTTTTATTTCTGTCAGCCCTGCCGATGAACAGGACGTCAATATTGTTTCTGCGCTGCTCGCTAAACAACTGGGAGCCAAACGTGTAACGGCACGGATCAATAACAATGAATACCTGAAGAACGAGAACCGGGTTGTTTTTACCGAACTTGGCATTGACCTGCTTTTTTATCCTGAAAAAATTGCAGCCCAGGAAATCCTGGATTTGTTAAAACAGTCAGGAACTTCAGAATTTATGGATTTTTCCGGAGGCCGGTTGCAACTCATTGTTCTTAAGCTTACCGAGAGCTCTTCCATTGTAAACAAGAGTATGAAACAGGTGGCAGAAGAAAACGGGGGAGATATCCCTTTCCGTGCCGTAGCCATTGCCAGGGAAGGCAATACCATAATTCCCCGTAAAGACACTGTTTTTCAAATAGCGGATCTTGTCTTTGTCATTACCAAAAGAGAAGCGGCTCACGCGGCCATGATACTCAGCGGAAAAGAAAATGTTGTGGTTCATAATCTAATGATCATGGGAGGAGGGCGTGTAGGCGAAATGGTGGCCCACAGCATGGAAACAAGAATTGAAAAAGTTCGTGTTGTAGAACTGGACAGTGCCCGCTGCCAGGAACTGACCGTTTCACTTCCCCGTTCGCTGATCATTAACGGAGATGCACGCAATACGGATCTTCTCCTGGAAGAGGACCTTCCCAAAATGGATGCTTTTGTGGCCGTTACATCAAGTGCCGAGGCGAACATCCTTTCGTGCATGGCCGCCAAAAGAGCAGGTGTGAAGAAAACCATCGCCCAGGTGGAGAACCTGGATTATATTAAACTGGCCGAAAGTGTTGGCGTAGATGCCACCATAAATAAAAAACTGATTACGGCAAGCCGTATATTCCGTTTCACCATGACCGGGGACGTTCCTTCTATGAAATGTCTGAATGGATCTGACGCAGAAGTCATGGAGTTCATAGCCAAACCCAGAAGTCCGGTTACCCAGAAAAAAGTCCGTGACCTGGAATTTCCCAGAGATGCCATCATTGGAGGCATTACCCGCGGAAACAGCAGTCTGATTGTACGTGGAGATACAGAAATCAAACCTTACGACAGGGTCGTCGTATTTTCACTTCCCTCTGCTCTGCAAACCATTCATAAATTTTTCATCTGATTCTTCTTTTTCATTCTTTTCTTGTAGTACTGTTTAGGTGTACAGGATTCTCTGGCTTTAAAAACCCGCGAAAAGGAACGCACCGAATTAAATCCGCATTGAATAGCCAGGTCTTCCAGATCCAGACGGCTCTCATCATTTTTTTCTATCAGCTTTTTTGCTTCGTTCACCCGGAACACATTTACCCAATCACAAAAATTCGTTCCGTATAAACGGTGAATGGACCTTGAAAGGTACGAACGGTTTGTATTGGTTTTGCGACATAGAGAATCAATAGTCAGTTTGGAATCCTTATAATATGATTCTTTTACCATCATTTTATTTAAAGACAACACAATATCGTCCGGACTTTCCGGATAAGCGGCATCTTTCTTTATGAATAATCTTGGATCCGTTAACGTCCATCCTTCCAGGAATGGGGTGATTTTTTTATAAATTTTTTTAATTATTGCCATGTCTTGTTTTTGGTTACGTTTTCGAATTTGGTCTGCATCCTGCACCATTCCCCGGGAGTCATCCCAATATTGATTCGGAAAGCCAGGTTTAGTGCCGTTAGCGACTGGAATCCCGATTCGTTGCATAATTCAATAAGGCGTGCTTCCGGATTTCTTTTATAATATTCCTGGGCATATTGAACCCGGTATGAATTGATAAATTGTTTAAAATTCATGCCGCCATACTCATTCAATGCCCTGGTGACATAAGTTACATTGGTGCCAATGGCTGCAGCCACTTCTTCCCTTGAAATGGAAGGATTCCTGTAGCATTGTTCAGTCTCAAGATATGCTTTTATGCGTTCGTAAATCTCTTTATACAGGCCGCTAACCTTTTTATTAGCTTCTTCCAGATCCTGCCAGACCTTACTATGTGCAATCTGCGTTTCCTGGACCCATTTTCCTCCGTATAGAAGGTCTGTGTCTTTCATCAGTATTATATCCAGGAAAAGCAAATGAATCGGGATATTGCCCAGGAAAAACAATTTGGCGGGCAAAAAGACATCCAGAACTACACACACGTATGACATCAAAGAAAACACCCATAAAGACACCAAAAAGAATTTATAGGATCTGAGAGGCCCCGGGCTTTTTTTCCCGGGAACAGACAACCTTTTTTCAAGTATGACAGAAAGCATGCATCCCAGGAAAATAAAAGAAATGCATAATGTATGAGACATTCCCGAAAATAATCCAAGAAAACTCAAACGCCCCGAATACCATACACCGATTAGAGAAATCAAAACGAAGAGTATTGCAAAAACCAGCAAATGGGTCTTTACCAGAAACCGCCTGCGGATTCCGGATGAAATGGAAGTAAACGCAATACAAAAAGTAGGTAAACAGGTAAAAGCAATACGCAGGAAGAAGTCTTCCTGTACAGAGTCACTCAGAATCTGATATCCTCCGTAAAAAAGGATTATTCTGAGAAAATAAATTGTTCCCAATGCAGCGAACGCACCAATAAGTACCTTGACCGGATTTGTTGGAAAAAAATACAGAACGGATTTCATTCTGGCCTTGGTAAACAACAACACTGCAGCCATAGTATAGGTTACACCGGCTGCCAAATTACATACAAAAGTTGTCATTGAGATAAATTGTTGTATTATAAGAATTTGAATAATACCGAATTTACTGATGATTTTCTTATAATTCAATCCTTTTTCTCCGGAAGATTTGTTCATTAATGTCCTCTGAATTGTCCGGTATATAAAGCATCTGGATAACTGAAATTTATATGTCACCCGGTTTTTCTCATTTTTTCTCCTTCCGTGTTGATAAAGGTTTTATTACCTTTGTGGCTTCACAAAACCACACAAATAATGGAATACAATTTTTCTGATATAGAAAAAAAATGGCAATTATACTGGTCTTCCAGGAAAACCTTTAAGGTTGACACCGCCCCTTCAAAACCGAAGTTTTACGTTTTGGATATGTTTCCTTATCCTTCGGGAGCCGGCTTGCATGTAGGTCATCCACTGGGATACATTGCCAGTGACATCTATTCCCGTTATAAAAGATTAAAAGGTTTTAATGTATTGCATCCTATGGGATACGATGCATTCGGTCTGCCGGCGGAACAATATGCCATCCAGACAGGTCAACCCCCTCAGAAAACAACGGCGCAAAACATTAAACGATATCGCGAACAACTGGATAAACTGGGCTTTTCATATGACTGGGACCGTGAAATACGTACTTGCGATCCTTCCTATTATAAATGGACACAGTGGGCATTTTTAAAAATGTTTCATCATTGGTACAATAAAGATTCCAATAAAGCCGAACCTATCCAAAAACTGATCCGGGAATTTGAACACAACGGAAATACAAAGATAAAAGCAGCACATCATTGCGGAGTGTCATTTTCTGCTGAAGACTGGATGCGTTTTTCAGAAAAAGAAAAAGAAGACATCCTTATGTGCTACCGAATAGCCTATTTGGGAGAAACATCTGTAAATTGGTGTCCGGAACTGGGTACCGTACTGGCAAATGACGAGGTCAAAGAAGGTGTATCTGTCCGGGGCGGGTATCCTGTGGTACAAAAGAAAATGAAACAATGGCAATTACGTGTTTCAGCCTATGCCGAAAGACTTTTGGAAGGATTGGAAGATCTTGCCTGGTCAGATTCTCTAAAAGAAATGCAACGTAATTGGATTGGGAAATCGGAAGGGGCAGAGATGGAGTTTTGCGTATCTAACGGTAAAGACACATTTTCAATGACCGTTTTCACAACCCGGGCCGATACCATATTCGGCGTAACTTTTATGGTGCTTGCGCCGGAAAGTGACTGGGTTGAAAAACTTACCGTTCCCGGGAAAAAACAAGAGGTACAGGAATACCTGGCTTACGTAAAAACAAAAACCGAGCGGGAACGGATGACTGAAACACACCGTGTAACAGGTGTTTTCACCGGTTCTTATGCCATTAATCCTTTCACCGGTGAACAGATTCCGGTGTGGATCAGTGAGTACGTACTGGCCGGTTACGGAACCGGCGCCATTATGGCAGTCCCGGCACACGACAGCCGTGATTACATATTTGCAAAAACATACAACCTTCCCATAATACCGTTGATTGAAGGTTGTGATGTAAGTAGCGAAAGTTTTGATGCCAAAGAAGGTGTCATGTGTAATTCGGGGTTTTTAAACGGGTTGTCAGTAAGCCAAGCCATTCCGGCTGCAGTAATAGAAGTGGAAAACAGACATTTGGGCCAACGCAAGATCAATTTTCGTTTGAGGGATGCCATTTTTTCACGTCAACGGTACTGGGGAGAACCTTTCCCTATTTATTATGAAAATGATATTGCCCGCCCGCTACCTGAAACATCTTTACCTTTGGAATTACCGGAATTAGAATCTTTCCGCCCTTCCCGCAACGGAGAACCCCCTCTTTCCAATACTAAAAACTGGACGTATAAAGGAAATCCCCTTGAAAAAAGTACCATGCCGGGATTTGCCGGCAGTTCTGCTTATTATTTACGCTATATGGATCCCTGCAATGCGGAATGCCTGGTCTCTGAGCAGGCAAACAGTTATTGGCAGGATGTGGATCTTTATATAGGGGGAACAGAGCATGCTACAGGGCATTTGATTTATTCGCGGTTCTGGAACAAATTTCTTTTTGACCTTGGATATGTTTGCAAAGACGAACCATTTAAACAACTTGTAAACCAGGGAATGATCCAGGGACGGTCCAATTTCGTGTACCGCATTAAAAACACAAACACTTTTGTATCACTAAACCTGAAAGACAACTACGAAACCACAGAGATCCATGTGGATGTCAACCTGGTACAGAATGACCGGCTGGATACGGAAGCTTTCAGGGCCTGGAATCCCGAATATGAAAACGCGGAATTCATCCTTGAAGAGGGAGAATACATATGTGGCTGGGCTATAGAAAAAATGAGCAAATCCATGTTCAATGTAGTAAATCCTGATACCATATGTGCTCATTACGGGGCAGATACGCTCCGTATGTACGAAATGTTCCTGGGTCCCCTGGAACAGTCCAAGCCCTGGGACACTAACGGAATAGACGGAGTTCACAGGTTTCTTAAAAAATTTTGGAGGTTGTTCTTTGACTCAAATGGTCATAATGCCGTCAACCAACAGGCACCTGATAAAAAAGAACTGAAGATTCTGCACAATCTGATACACAAAGTGGAAGAAGACATTGAAAACTTTTCCTTCAATACAACAATAAGTGCCTTTATGATCAGTGTCAATGAATTTACCGATCTGAACTGTCATAAAAAAGACATACTGGAATCCCTTGTTATACTGATCTCACCTTACGCACCCCACATAGCCGAAGAACTTTGGAGTCATCTTGGAAACAACCCTTCGGTAGCCGATGCGGCCTTTCCTGTTTATAATCCGGATTATACCAAAGAGCAATCCTATGAATATCCCGTTTCCTTCAACGGCAAGTTGCGTTTTAAAAGATCGCTGGATCTGGAGTTAAATAAAGAAGAAATTGAAAAGTTGATCCTGGAAGACGAAAGAACACAAAAATACACGGAAGGAAAAGAGATCAGAAAGATTATTGTGGTACCCGGTAAAATTATAAATATAGTAGTATGAAAAATTTTACGTTGCATAATGCCGGTCCGGTGATAAAAGAGTATTTGCTCATTACACTCGGACTTCTTATCTATGTAGCTGCGTGGACTACATTTTTGGTTCCTAATCACTTGGTGGGTGGAGGAGTCACTGGTATTTCCACCCTGATCTATTATGCGACCGGACTTCCCATCAGTGTCTCATTCCTGGCTTTCAATACTGTTCTCATTATTGTGGGACTGAAAACCATAGGCTGGAAATTCGGCATTAAAACCATCTACGGCGTTATCATGACGTCTATCGCCTTTCAGTTCATGCCAAAGATCATTCCCATGGATCTGATCCAGGTGATGGCACTAGATAACGGAAAATTAATATCTTCATTACTCGGAGCTGCCATTGCCGGGTTTGGAGTGGGAACGGTAATCTCCCAGGGTGGAAGTACCGGCGGTACGGATATTCTGGCACAGATCATCGGGAAATACAGAAACATTTCTCCCGGAAGGATCATGATGTCGTGTGATTTGGTCATCATTGGCTCTTCATTTTTTGTGTCTCAGGAACCGACAATCGGGCTGAAGCTGGCTGTCGTTCTTTACGGTTACCTGATCATAGGTCTGTCCAGTTATACGGTGGATACTGTTCTTTCAGGAGCAAAACGATCCATTCAGTATTTTATTTTTTCCCATAAATACGATGAAATTGCTGACAGGATTTCCGGCGATCTGCACCGTGGGGTAACAGTGATCAGTTCTCAGGGCTGGTACACGCATTCAGAACAAAAGGTTCTACTGGTTATTGTAAGAAGGACCGAATCAAAAGCAATTGCCAAAATTGTAAAAGAAATTGACAAAGATGCCTTTATTTCCATGGGAAGCGTAACCGGCGTGTACGGAGCAGGATTTGAAGTCCTTAAAACGTAGTGCTCAACGGGTAGGTTCCAATTCAAAAAATACAGGGATTGTAATCTGTACCCTGACTTTCTCTCCGTTCTTTTCTCCTGCTTTCCATTTGGGTGAAGCCCCTATTACCCGAAGTGCTTCATTGTCCAATAAAGGATGCACGGAACGTGTTACGTTAAGATGGGTTACTTCTCCGTTCTTTTCAATAACGAACGAAACCATCACCCTTCCCATTATACCTTGTTTGACGGCTTCCAATGGATACTTCAGGTATTTGTATACCCACCTGTCCATGAATGAGGAAAGATCCGAATTTAAAAAGGTTGGGGGTTTATCCACTTCTGAATAAGCGTAAACCGGATCATTTCCGGCTATGCTGATTTGTTGTTCTTCCCTGAAGATATCGCCGGAGTCATTGGCTACTTCTGAAATAAACAGGGATATATACTGACAGAAGGCATCCATTCCCTTGTAATCCAGATGATCGGGAGTGTCCCTAAGCGTTTGATGATACGGATGAAGCCCTGTGGTAAACAGACAGACAGGAATGTCCTGATCCAGGAATGCTTGATGATCGGAAGAAAAATAATCCGTGCCATATACCTGTACATCAGGAAGGAAGGGACTGTTTGTCAGACGTGTCAACAAATGTTCCAGTTCGTATTCTGGCTGTCCGCAAAACGCCATAGGGACATTATCTGTGGAAGATCTTCCTACCCTGTCCAGATTGATCATCATTCTGACAGAAGAAGCAGGAAATGCCCTGTTCACAAAATACCATGAACCCATGGCACCCTGTTCACCGGCCCCAAAAGCAACGAATAAGAGACTTCTTTTGTACATAAAGAATTGTCCCTGCGCTGCAGCAGCCAGTTCCATCAGGGCGGCCACTCCGGAAGCGTTGGCATCTGCTCCGGAATAAATACAAAGCGAATCTTTGCCGTTCACACGCATGGTATAAGTACCCTGGCTATCATAATGTGCCCCTATGACAATATATTCTTCCCGCAATTTGGGATCATACCCCGGAATAACAGCTACAACATTCCGTGAATGCAACGTATCTTTGGATGACTCATCAATAAAGGAAAAATCCTGGAACCCTTCAGGATATAGTAATTCAAGGCCGTTTTGACTGAAAGACCGGGATATGTATGCTGCGGCATCCATCTCGCCTTCCGAACCGGCTTTTCTACCCTTAAGCGAATCAGAAGTCAGAGCCTCCACATGGCTTCTGAGTGCATTTTCAAAAGAATCCTGAGCCTGTACTGCTACAAGACTCAGGATCCAGAAGAATAACGATATAAAATATCTCATTGCTTTTTATAAAACGGAGGGCGGACTACAATGGCCTTTAACAGGCGATCCCTCACATTTACATATATTTCCGTTCCGGGTTTTGCATAGTCCGGTTCCATGTATGCCATTCCTATGCCAATCTTTAGCATGGGAGACATATTCCCTGAAGTTACGGAACCTATCTTTGTTCCGTCGGATGTACAAACCGAATATCCGTGACGAGGCACACCTCTGTCTATCAAGGTGAAGCCTGCCAGTTTACGGGGAACGCCCCTGGCTTTCTGCTCCAGCAGGAAGGTTTTATCTATAAAATCTCCTTTTGCTTCCGAAAATTTGGTGATCCATCCCAAACCGGCTTCAAGCGGAGAAGTTGTGTCGTCTATGTCATTCCCATAGAGACAGAATCCCATCTCCAGACGTAATGTATCTCTGGCGCCCAGTCCTACCGGGACCATTCCGTATTGACTACCTGCCGCAAAAAGTGCTTTCCATAGTTTTTCTCCATCCTTGTTGGCTACATATATCTCACATCCCCCTGCCCCGGTATATCCCGTTGTGGATAAAATTGCCTGCGGTATTCCGGCTACGTTACATTTGCGAAAAGTGTAGTATTCCATTTCCGTAATAACACAATCACAGATTTTTTGCACTATTTCAAGGGCATTCGGACCCTGAACAGCCAGCTGACATATTTCATCGGAAGCGTTATATAACTCTTTGCCCGGTGTTATATTGAATTGAGGCGCATATTTACATAAATGATCCCAATCTTTTTGAATGTTGGCTGCATTGACTACAAGTAAATAAGTCACTGGATCAATCCTGTAAACCAGAAGGTCATCCACTATTCCGCCACGGCCATTGGGAAAGCAGGTATATTGCACCTTTCCGTCCTGTAAAACGGAAGCATCGTTTGAAGTAACATACTGAATAAAATTGAGGGCATCAGGTCCTTTTACCCATATTTCTCCCATATGACTGACATCAAACACACCGGCATTTTCTCTCACATGTATATGTTCGGCATTAATACCCTGATATTCAATGGGCATAGTATATCCCGCAAAGGGCACCATTTTGGCACCCAGCTCTTCATGGAACCGGGCAAAAGCAGTCTTTTTCATAGATTAGAAATGTAAATTTTGATTCGTGTCATAAACCCATACATCATAGGGGGTGATGTCCAGGGAAAACATTTTGTACATTTTGTTGTAGGCATCAGACAATGAATTCGTCTGATAGGCCGAAATTACAGAATAACCGTTTTTGAATTCTATCCGAACGGGGCTGTACCCTAATTCGGGCAACTTCTGCATCATTCTGCCAGCATTATTATCCATAATGAAACTCCCCACAACTACGTGATATCTTGTCAAAGCAGATTTTTGTGCTTCAATTTTCGCGAGTGAATCCATACGAAGCTGCTCAAGACGGGCCGATTCCTGTTCCCTGGCAACTTTTTCCAGGGAGTCTTTTATGATTTGTTCCTTTTTCTGTTGAAGTTCTTCAGAAGTAGGCATGCCCAGTCTGGCACGTATCCAATCGCAGGAATTCATACTGCCCAGCAGTATGATACCTATTAGCAACGGGAATATTTTCTTCATAATAAATTGATTAGATAGTTTATGGTTTACAAATATACATCAAAAAAACGTGATCTGTAAAAAAAGGGGTAACTTGCAACCTGCTATATGAAAAACTATTCGTTCTTACTGTTTTTCGCAGGAATTATGTTCATTCTTCCCGGATGGCTTTTGGCACAAGATCCGGAAGCAATCAGGTTTTGTTTTGCCGGAGATCTCATGCAGCATGGATCGCAGATACGTTCAGCCTTGCAGGATGACGGATCTTATAATTACGACACCTGTTTTATTTATGTGAAAGACCGGTTCAACAAGGCACATTTTGCAGGTCTGAATATGGAAACCACATTCAATGGTCCGCCTTATTCCGGGTATCCGTCCTTTTCTTCTCCCGGCCAACTGGCCCAGGCAATTCAAAGAGCCGGTGTCAACGTTTTTCTGACTGCCAACAACCACACATATGACAAAGGAACAGAAGGCGCCCGGAAAACTATTGCCTTGTACGATTCACTGGGAGTGAAACATTGCGGCATTGATCCGCCCTGGATCATCTTGGAAGAAGACGGAACTAAGATAGCTGTTTTAAACTACACCTATAACAGCAATAAGTCGTTACACGGTACAAATCCGGGATTGAACAGGATAGACACGAACCTCATCAAAAAACACATAAGTGAAGTCAGGGATAACGGAGCTCAAAGCATCATCTGTTGTATGCACTGGGGCCATGAATACAGGATACATCCTTCCGGCCATCAAAAATCTCTTTCCGAATGGCTTTACAAAGAAGGCGTTTCCGTTGTGGTGGGATCACATCCTCATGTACCGCAAAGTATAGATATTAAGAGAGACAGCTGTGGAAGAATCGTTTTTTTATCTGCATATTCACTGGGTAATTTTATCTCAAATCAACCCGATCCTCTTACCAGAATGGGAATGATCCTTTCTTTTGGCATATCCCTCACACAAGAAGGTCCCCGTGTAGATTTTCCCTGGTATGAATGGATATGGTGCTGGAGACCTGTTACGGACGGGGAAAAGACTTATATGGTTCTGCCTGTTTCGGATCCCCGCATTTATGCAGATATGGAAGAAATATCTCCGGATTTGCCTGTAATTGACAAAACTATAAAAACACTTCGTAACTTTATGCGGGAAACTTCTCCCGGTATATATGAACGTAGACGAAACCCTCAGTATGAACGAAAAAACCTTTATTTTGGAGACCATCCACCCTTCAGTTCTGTATGGACCGGACAGTTTCCTGTTACCTCTTCTGAAAGAAGCATTCCCCCAATTGAAGATCTTCGCACGAGGAGAGCAAATAAAAGTACAGGGCTCGCCGGAAATTATTGACCGTTTTGAAGAAAAATTGGATAGCCTGGTCAGCCTGTATGAAAAAAGACATCACCTTTCAAAAGAGAGCATAACTGCCATACTCCGGGGCGCTGTACAGCCAGCAGGAGAGAAAAACCCGGAATCCGATAACACGCTGGTATACGGGAACAACGGCAGGATCATTAAGGCCCGGACTGTCAACCAGGAAATCCTGGTGAAATCTTATGAACAAAATGATTTGATTTTTGCCGAGGGTCCGGCAGGTACCGGAAAAACTTATACTGCAATAGCACTTGCTGTGAGGGCATGGAAAAATAAAGAAGTCAGAAAGATAATTCTGACACGGCCGGCAGTGGAAGCCGGAGAACAATTGGGCTTTTTACCGGGAGACATGAAAGAAAAATTAGACCCTTACCTACAGCCTCTGTATGATGCTCTCCGTGATATGATACCGGGGAAAAAACTGGAATCGCTGATGGAAGAAGGAACTGTACAAATTGCACCCCTTGCGTATATGAGAGGCAGGACTCTGGATAATGCTTGTGTTATCCTGGACGAAGCACAAAACACCAGTCTTTCGCAATTAAAAATGTTTCTCACCCGGATGGGCAAAAATGCAAAGTTTATTATTACCGGTGACACCAGTCAGATTGATTTGGTACGAAAAAGCGACAGCGGTTTGTCTCTTTGTATGGAATTGTTGAAAAATATTAAAGGGATCGCATTTGTTCGTTTTGATGCGGGTGATATTATCCGTCATCCTCTGGTGAAAAAGATCGTGGCTGTTTTCAATAATCTACCAGCTTCCGGAAGCACCCCCGCCCCCGCCAAGGCCGCCGCCAAAACCGCCAAAACCGCCTCCGCCAAAACTTCCACCGCCAAAACCGCCGCTCCCGAAGCCGCCGCTTCCGAAACCGCCGATGCCCCTGGTTCTGCCTCCCAGTAAATTGGCCAGTATCATCAGTTCCAGTATACTTGGGCCTTTCCGGTTATTGCCTCCCAGGTTGGTAGGGCCTTTGCGTTTGTTGGCAATAGATATGATAAGCACAAAGAAGAAGATTATAAAAAACAACGTCAGGACTACAATGATCCCGGCCGGGGTGTCTTCTTCGTTTTCCCTTGCCGTATCGTATTCCCCGACAGCGACAGCCATAATAGAAGTCACTCCTGCTTTAATCCCTTCAAAATAATTGTTTTCCTTAAACTCGGGGATCATATCGTACGTTATGATCCGTTTTGAAAGTGCGTCGGTCAGTACTCCTTCAAGTCCGTATCCCACCGATATTGCCACACTGCCTCCTTTTTTGGCAGGATCGTGTTCAACAAGTACAACTGCCCCGTTATTGTTTTCTGCCGTACCGACACCCCATTCCGCAAGAATTTTGTAGGCAGCCATATTGATATCTTCTCCTTGAAGATCCTTTACGGTAACCACACAAATCTGATTGGAAGTGGAATCGTCAAAATGTACCAGATCAGCTTCCAGCATTTCTCGCTCCTGTAAAGAAAACAGCCCGGCAAAATCATTTACCAGACGTTGCTCGGACGGACGATCGGGAACTTGTGACATCAGCGGTTGACAGACAATCGCAAAAATTAAAGCTGTAAGGATTATCAAACCGTTTTTTTTCATGATCCAAAAGATATATCATTTGGCAATTCATCTTTGTCGTCTTCGCGGTAAGGGAAAAACTGAACAAGCTTCTCCCCTATCTCATCCACTACGGCACATATTCCATCTGCGAAATTTCCGGATTTAAAGGAGTCCTGCATGATCTCTTTGACAGATTCCCAAAAACCTTCAGGAACGACAGCATTGATACCGATATCACCCAGTATGGTAAATTTTCGCGATTCGGTAGCCAGGTATATCAGTACTGAATTACGTTCTTTGGTTTTATACATTTTTAACTGGTTGAAGACAAAAATGGCCCTGTCCATTGATGAGGAGGGACAATAGCCTTCTATATGAACCCTTATCTCACCGGATGTTTTCAGCTCAGCCTGCGTTATCGCAGCCACAATACGTTTTTTTTCCTGAGATGTAAACAATTTTACCATCTTTTACTTAATTAGAATTGTCCTGTGATAACCGTACACAACGGACAGAGGCATAAACTGCAGATTTATCTGCTGTTGCACAGGAAAACCTGTCAACGGCATAGTGGATCAGTCTGTAATAACCCTGGTTTCCGTCTGCTGCAGCCGACCACCAAAATGAAGTCTGATTTTTTCCGGAAAAACTTTCGCCGGACAATATAGCATAACCGGCAGGTATTGCGTTCCATCCGGAAGTGTTCGTTTTTTCATTATCGGGATGGTATTTCCAAAGTTTGCTTCCGTTGACTTTTGCATCAACGGCAAACATTTCTCCCAGACCGCTCCACGGATCAAGAAATCCCATCGGGGTACCCGTTACGAAAGAAGCCAGGTCAGCCCAATCATCGGCAGTAGGGATCGTCCATCCGGGGGGGCATACGCCCTGCGGGCCGGATGCGGGGCCGGATGCGGAAGAAGGTGGATTAACAGGAATATTTTCTCCGGACATAGCCTGATTCCATGTATAGAGACCTCCCAGCATATAGCCCAAAGCCGGAACATTGTCGTAGGTAAGACCTGCTCCGTTCCAATTCAGATTCTGAACAAACCAGTCCATGTTTCCATAACGTTTGTAATAATAAACGTGGTTATCCCTGGGATCAATAATTGAATCCGCAGAAGGTTCGAAACCCTCCAACATTACCGAAAAAATATTGTGTATAACGGTAGTTTTCCGGTTGGTTACACTATTGGCATATCCATCTGCGCGGGCCGTCAGGGTAAGGGTATAAGTCCCCAGGCTGTCGGGAACCGTAATCAGGAAAGAAGAAGTAACTATGGAATCCGGAGTAAAGTGTTCGCCCTCAAAAGTAAAAACAACAGAATCTCCTAGAGGCCTGCTAATACCGGATGCTTCTATCTGGAACTTTTCTCCGGGAAAGCAGTATTCAGGCAGATCAAATGTCAGGGAACCTGACATATACAATGTTTCCGGATCTTCTTTATTACAGCCTGTTACAAGTAATAAAGACACAAAAAAAAATAAAACGGGAAATAATGTGCTTTTCCTTATCATATCTATAATAATCTGCAAATGTAGGTAAAAAAATTTGTAGCTTTGTTTCTATGATTAAAAAACCATTCCCATTTGTCGTCCTGTTATCAATGGCATCCGTTCTTGCCGGATGTGATTCAGGAACGGATTATGTCAATTTTCAGGGGACCGCATTGGGAACTACATATTCCATTACATACAGGACTCCCGCAGGGGCTCCTTCTGACTTTTCTTCCCGGATCACCCGGGTCACCGGACAATGTCTGGATAAGATCAATCATTCATTTTCTATATACAATAATCATTCCTTACTCAGTAAACTGAATCATAATTTAACCCTCGGCACGGACAGCTTGTTCAGGATTGTATTTAAAAGATCACAAGAAATATCCATCCATACTGACGGAGCTTTTGATATTTCCGCTGCTCCGTTTTTTGATTACTGGGGATTCGGCTCTGAAAAAAGAGATTCTCTTAAAAAATGGGATCCTGAAGCCATAAAAGAATACACGGGTATGGATAAATTTTGCCTGGAAGATACCCTCCTGAACAAAAAAGACCCCCGATGTTCTCTGAATATGAATGCCATCGCCAAGGGTTATGCCTGCGACCTGGTAGCTGACAGTCTTTCCCGGCTGGGTATAACCGATCTGCTTGTGGAAATTGGAGGAGAAATTGTATGCAAAGGATTAAACCCGGACCGTAAACCCTGGAGAATTGGAATTGATAGCCCGGTAGACGGCAATGTACATCCCGGAGAAAGCATTGAGGTCGTTATAAGCCTGACTAATAAGGCTTTAGCTACATCGGGCAATTACAGGAACTATTATATGCTAAACGGGAAAAAATACGCCCACATCATCGATCCCAGAACAGGCATGCCCGTATTGCACCATTTGTTAAGTGCCACTGTTATTGCAGATGATTGCATGAGTGCAGATGCTTATGCTACCGCATTTATGGTTATGGGACTGGAGCCCAGCAAATCATTTCTTAATAAAAATCCAAATCTGGGAGCTTATCTGATCTACGATGAAAACGGGACTTTCAAAACTTATACTACCAATAATATTCAAACCGGCTTATGAAACAAAACATATTGATCTCACTGCTTCTTTTCGCCTTCATTTTGGCCTTGACCGGTTGTTCTCCCGCCGGAAAATTCAAGAACACAAACGGAGTGGTTATGGGATATTCATACAAGATCGTATACCAGGTACCAACTTATGCACCGTGGACTTTTGAATCCGATTTAAGAAGAGCCGCTCGTCGTCAGGCTCATTTGATAGACAAATCTCTTTCCTTGTATCATAAATCTTCTGTCATCAATAATGTGAACAGCAATAAGGATCTTACCACAGATTCTGTCTTCACGGCCGTTATAACAAAAGCAAAAGAAATTGCCGAAAAAACAGGTGCCTATCTGAATACCACCACCAAACCGTTACAGGATCTCTGGGGTTACAATATGAGTAATTATCAAAATGTAACAACCGAAGACATAGCCTCTGTCCTGGAATATACAGGATTGTGGAAAGTGCACCTTGATAAGGGAAAAATTATTAAAGAAGATCCCAGGATTCAGTTAAACCTGAATACCATAGGGATCGGCTATGCAATAGACAAGTTGGGAGCATTGCTGGACAACCGGAATATTTCCAATTATATGATAGAAGTGGGCAAGGTTGTTTTCTGCAAGGGGCTGAATCCGTCGGGGAGCCCCTGGCGTATAATAATTGATGATAATAATACAGACGTGATCTACCTTTCAGACAAGGCTATGGCAATTGCAGGAGGTTTGACCAATTTTAGGACAAAGGAAGGAAAAATCATAAATACACTTTTTAATTCACGTACCGGCTATCCGTTGGAAGATCCTCTGATAAGTACCCTTGTCGTTTCTGAAACTTGTCTTGATGCAGCCGCATACAGTGTTGCATTTTATTCCATGGGTCTGGAAAAAAGCATCCGGTTCATAGAAACGCAAAGCGACATACAAGCGATATTATACTATTTCCAGGACGATCAGATTACGAAATACACAACTACAAATATCACACCCCGTCATGAACTCCAATATTTCCCGTAGAACGTTTTTAAAACAAAGTGCACTGCTTGGAACCGGATTGGTGGCTTCTGCCGGCGGTCTGAAAACATTATCCGGCAACACACGTGTTTCACAGCCTTTCCAGACGATTGTTGCCAACGGACTTATATACACAGGAGACGGGTCTGCCCCCTTTCGCGGTGATGTAGGTATTAAAGACGGTAAAATTGCCGCATTGGGACGCCTGGGAAGTTATGCTGATAATGTGATTGATGCCAAAGGGATGGTTGTCAGTCCGGGATTCGTTGACATACATACCCATACAGACACAAAACTGCTTCAGTGCCCCCGGGGAGACAGCCGTATTTACCAGGGAATTACCACAGACGCCGGGGGAAATTGCGGAGGATCTCCTTTCCCGGACGGCCCGTATGATAGTGCTTCTTCTTTTTTTGATGCTTTGCATAAGAATAAGATAGGCATCAATTATTGTTCTTTCACCGGCCAGGGGTCCATACGCTCGGCAGTCATAGGGGAATGGAATGCGCCGGCAACGCCTTCCCAGGTCGAAAAAATGAAACAATTGCTGGACATTCAGCTTGAACAGGGAAGCCTTGGTCTTTCATGCGGGCTGGAATATGCGCCGGGGGCTTATGCATCCCGGGAAGAACTGGTAGAGTTGTTAAAAGTCGTTGCCAGACACGACGGATTGTTTGCCATACATATGCGCAATGAAGATGACTTTGTGGAAGAAGCCATTGCCGAGGCTATTGGCATGTCGCTAGAAGCTGGTGTACGGCTTCAGATTTCACATCTGAAAGCCCAGAATCCCAATAACTGGCATAAAGGCCCCGCCATGCTTGAGATTATTGAAAAAGCCAGACATAACGGACTGGATGTTGCCTTTGACCGTTATCCCTATATTGCTTTTTCCACGGGGCTTACAAGCTTTATTCCGTTGGACGGCAGACAGGGGTCTACAGATGATATTCTATTACGATTAAAGGACAAAGCTACAGCAACAGAATTCGGAAAATATGCCGCATCGCGCTTTGTCCGCCTGGGAGGAGCACAAAACGTAGTCATTTCTTCCTGTTCCTTCCCTGAGAATAAAGAAGCTTACATGGGGAAAAACCTGGAGGAATGCGCACGGATCGCCGGCAAATCCGAATGGGACTTTGTCAGGGACCTTCTGATTGAAGAAAGACTTGCTCCGGATATTGTTGCCTTTGCCATGAGTGAAGACAATGTCAGGATGTTTCTCTCACATCCTTTAGCCATGCCGGCTTCCGACGGCAGTGTCTACTCTCCGCAGGGCCCGTTGTCTTCAAGCATCCCGCATCCCAGATCCTATGGGACCTTTCCCCGCTTCCTGGGTAAATATTGCCGGGAAGGAAAATTAATGGATCTGTCACAGGCAATTAAAAAAGTATCGTCTTTACCGGCTTCCAGACTGGGTCTGAAAGACCGGGGATTGCTGATGCCCGGATACCGCGCAGATGTTGTGGTATTCAATCAAGCCACCATAATTGATAAAGCCACGTTTGAAGATCCGCACCGGTTCCCTGAAGGTATACATCATATTTGGGTTAACGGGGAACATACTCTGAAAGAAGGTAAACATACCGGAACTTTGGCCGGAATGGTCCTTTAATGCTCAATATAAAGCACATGCCCTTCAACGGAATTATAGCCCATACGTTGTAATACTTCCACGTATTTTTTCATTTGCCTTTCATGTGAGGACCGGGGCTTCCCGAATTTATAATCCAGTATTACCGTTCTACCTTCTTTTTCCATCACCCTGTCCGGACGCAGCTTCCCAAAACGGCTCAGAACAGATGCTTCATTCCTGACTTTCCAGGATCCGTCAAACCAACGCGCAATTTCAGGATCGGACAGCGTTTTCTTTATGGCCAGCGTAAATTGTTCCGCCGTTTCCCTGTTACCTGCCAATTCCCCTTCCTGAACCAATTCTTGCAAAACCTGTGCTACCTGATCTATGGTTTCTATACGGGACAATGCTTTATGCAGGACCAGGCCCCACTGTCGCATAGAATCTGAAGGCGAATATTCAAAGGCATCTTCACGGTATACCAATTTTAATTTTTCGCTAAATCCGGCAGACGGATATGCTTCCAGAACGTAACCTTCAGAAAGCTTTTTGTGGCTGTGAATTGCAACGGAAGGTTTCCCATAGCGAAGGACTTCATCATCTGTCAGAGTCTCAAAGGGCAGTGCATCCCTTACCAGGCAAGCAATATTTTCTTTTGAATTCTTTTTTGAAAACGGAAGATAGACATACAATTCTTCCCTGGGTCTGGTAACTGCAACATACAATAAATTAAGTGCATCCAGGATCCTCTGAGAATATTCCAGGTAAAATTCCGGAGCAAAACAGGTATGCATCAGTTTGTTATCATATTCGACGGGTAGTTGTTCCAGACGGTTGAACGGTGCCACAGACGTTTTGGTCCATATCACAGTTTTATCTACCCGTGAATCCAAAGGCCAATTACAAAAAGGAATGATCACCACGGGAGCTTCCAGGCCCTTGGCCTTATGGATGGTCAATAAACGGACTGCATGTTCCGGCAGATCTGTTGTCAACATAGTTTCCTTCCCGCGAATATCCCACCATTTGAGAAATGCAAAAACACCCCCGCTGTCTTTTACCGAAAACCGGAGCAATGCATCGTGAAGTTCCTGCAGGTAAGGGATCGCCTCCTTGCACTTTGTCCATTCCATTCTTTGTATAATGGCTTCCATTGCATCTGCCGGGGGCATAAAACGGAGGCGTTTCAAAAAATCACTATCACCTGAAACATCCTTTTTCCCATATTCTTCAGATAACCTGATAACGGTCTGAGCATTACAGGTATCCTGCGGATAATGGCTCAATTTAAGCACAGCCACGGCCAGCGAAACATACGGAGAAGAAGACAGGTAAAGTGCATCTTCCGATATCACCCGGGGAAGCATCGCTGCTTCCTTTGGATTTTCCATTTCGTATTGTAGCAAAAAACGAGTAATGGTCCGGGCATTTTCCTTTGACCTTACCAGTATGAGTATGTCTGAAGCGCTGTATCCCCTTTTTATTAATGCAATTAACTCATCTTTTAAAGTGTAGAGGGTTTTCTCTTCTGCTCCGCTGCTTTCCTCTGCATTGAAAGTGTTGATCTGCACATAACCGCAAGAGTCAACGGTATCTGTATGGGGGAGTTTTTCTTTGAAGTCTGCATACGCGTTGTTCAGCAGGTTTTCAAGATAATGTTTATCCTCTTTGTTTAAAGCATCATTGCCGCTGATCTTTGCAGCAATGGTATTATTGAGTGCATTTTTTACATTTTCTATAAGATCGTTTACAAACATAACGATCTCCTTTTTGCTCCGCCAGTTAGTTCTTAATGTGTACAGATCTACCCCGTGTTTTTGTAGCAGGGAATCATCAGTAACCTGTTCACCCAGTATTCGCCAGTCGCTGTTGCGCCATCTGTATATAGATTGCTTTACGTCACCTACTATGAGAGAATCTGCACCCTGGGCCAGTCCGTTGATTAAAAGCGGATACATATTTCTCCATTGCAGGTATGATGTATCCTGGAATTCATCCAGCAAAAAAGAGTCGTAACCCGCTCCTATCCGTTCATAAATGAAAGGCGTATTCCCGTCTCCTATCAGCTTGTTGAGCAGGTATGTGGAATCCCCTATGTCCAAAGTGTTGCTTTCTTCCTGTATCTGCCTCATGGTAGAAATCACATCTGCCAAAAGTCCCATCTGAGGCAATTGATCCCTGACGGCAATGGCCGTAACGTAAAGTTTGAAATGCCGGGTATAATGCCCGTGAATTTCCTGCAAGACGGGCATCAGGACTCCCTGCATCTGCCCTAATCCATCGGGAGAATCCTTATTGTACCATATGGGATCTTTTCCTTCCAGTGCCTCCAGAACACGTACTCCCGGCACGAATGCCTCCACGGGTGGATATGATGCAGACACCTTCAGGAAGTAACCGGCAAACGAACTTTTTTTGTAAGGAAAATCCAAGACACTAAAGCCGTTGTCTTTAATAAGAGACAGGGCCTCTTCTCCCAATCTCTTCATTGTTGTTTCAAAGGCTTGTATGATCTCCTGGTTCTCCCGGATAAATTCTTTCAGAAATTCCCTGTCAGAGATCTTTCCGGCAAAAGATTCTCCCATTGCCCTAAAGAATTCCCGTGTTGCCTGGCGACCTACCTGTTTTAACAGATCCGCCACATCCCATTTATCGGCCCTGGAAATTTTTTCCTTAATTATATTTCCAAACCAGGTTCGCAAAGAATCGTCTTCGGGAATTTTCTGTACTATTTGTCCGGCTGTGTTTTCCAACAAAAAATCTGTGTCCGTATCTACAGAATAACCGGTGCTGAGTCCTGCTTCCAGGATGAATGAACGGAGTACTTTTTGAAAGAACGCATCCAGC
Organism: Bacteroidales bacterium; assembly: GCA_035380845.1. Classification (GTDB taxonomy): domain Bacteria; phylum Bacteroidota; class Bacteroidia; order Bacteroidales; family UBA932; genus DMER64. Next base: position 20,919 of record DAOSXZ010000011.1, read on the forward strand.
GTAGATACTGAAAAGAAAGAATACCGGTGCAACAAATTTTGGTGGACCTGTGCGGCACGTGTAACCAGGGTATCAAAAGGCAACCCGGTTTCCCGGCCAAGATCATCCGAAAAATGCGAAGCATTCCCCTTTGCCAGTGATTCCAGTGTATCCAGGATCCTGGCTTTCATTTCTTCAGTGGCTTTGTTGGTAAAGGTAACGGCCAAAATCCGGGAAAAGGCATTCGGGTCAAAATGGGAAGTATCTCCCAGCAACAGGGAAAGGTACATCAATGTCAGACGGTACGTTTTCCCGGTACCTGCAGAAGCTTTATAGACCTTAAGTGCCATTTGCAGAATCTCCCAGCAGATAAGTATGAATGAACCCGTTCAGGTCTCCGTCCAGTACGGCCTGTGTGTCTGTCATTTCATACCCTGTTCTGTGGTCTTTTACCATTTTATAAGGATGAAGCGTATAGGAACGAATCTGGGATCCCCATTCAATCTTTTTCTTCTGTCCTTCCAGTTGCGATTCCTTTTCCCTTCGTTTTTCCAGTTCCATCTCGTACAAATGGGATTTAAGAATACGAAGGGCGTTCTGCCGGTTATCAAACTGGCTTCTTGTTTCCGTGTTTTCTACTACGATCCCGGTGGGTATATGTTTTACCCTCACACCGGTTTCCACTTTATTGACATTTTGTCCGCCTGCTCCGCTGGACCGGTAGGTATCCCACTCCAGGTCTGCAGGATTGATCTCTATTTCTATGGAGTCATCCACGGCAGGATAAACAAATACTGAGGAAAAGGTGGTCTGGCGTTTTCCCTGGGCATTGAAAGGGGATATGCGTACCAGACGGTGAACCCCGTTCTCGGCTTTTAAATACCCATAGGCATATTCTCCCTCAAACTCCAGGATACAGGATTTGATCCCGGCCTCTTCCCCGTCCAGGATGTCGTGCACCCTGACTTTATACCCGTTCCTTTCACCCCAGCGGATGTACATCCGCATGAGCATGGCGGACCAATCGTTGCTTTCTGTTCCTCCGGCACCCGAATTGATCTTCAGCAAAGCACCCAGGTCATCCCCTTCTCCGCTGAGCATACTCTTGAGTTCCTCCTGTTCAATCCAGTCCAGCACTTTGTCAGTTTGGCAGTCCAGCTCCTCTTGCGATGCCTCCAACTCGGCAAGCACCTGCAGATCTTCCAGACCTTCGCGGATGCGGTAATAGGCGTCCAGGGCAGATTTCAGGGCGGACTGTTTTTTAAGGACCGCCTCTGCCTCTTTAGGATTGTTCCAGAAATCCGGTTGTTGTGAACGTTCGGTCAGGGACTGCCACTCTTTTTCCCGGGTTTCTACCTCAAAGAAACCTCCTCAACCGTTGCCCGCGTTGCAACAAGTTTTTATAATTATCTACGGAATATATCATAATACTGCAAATTTAAGCTTTTAATTGCTTTCTTCTATGCTTCCAGTCCGGAAGTTCCCGCTCCAGCAAATCATAAAACCCTTTTCCGTGATCCGGGTGGATCAAATGGCACAATTCGTGAACAATCACATATTCCACGCAAGGATCCGGTTTAAAAAAAAGCTTGAGATTGAGGGTGATCCTTCCGGTTGCCGAAGAACAGCTTCCCCAACGTGTGTTCATGGTGCGTACCGTCCATTTCTCAGGTTTCACCCCGTATTTTTTATTGAAATGTTCCACCCAGGGAGCGGCCATGTCCAGAAATTTGACCAATGCTTCTTTCCGGAGCTGCTCCAGCTCTTTCTTGTCCGAAGGAAGACAGGGTTCTTTTTCCAGCGCTTTTTGCCTGGCTTGTATCCAGGTTGCTTTGGAGGATACCACGCGAATCACTTCGCGGGAACTGATCCAAAAGGGAGCCCTTACATGCACCGTCCCGTCTTTCCGGACAGCAATTCCCAGTGATTTTCGCGTACTTCTATATAATGTAAAGACAATGTCTCCTGCTTTACAAATCCCCATAAGCAAAAAAAGCTGTCTTCGTACGAGACAGCCTTGTTATTAAGGTACTGATCAGTAATACTTAGCGATAAATTTAAACTGGTGTTCCGCTTGTTATTACAAAAGTAAAGATGCCCTGGAAAATATCCCAAATATGGTTCAGAACAACAAAGAGGTTATCAGCCCATTCTCCAGCGCTTCCAAACAGTAAATTCCAAATCTCGCCTAACAGATCGTAGATTGGTTGCAATGTGATGTCTAAAATTGTCATAACAATATTATTTTAGTTTAGTAATTAAATGGCTTAATTTCTAAAGCACAAATATAACAAGAATTTCAATTATGCAAAAAATATTTGATTAGTTTTCATTTTTTTAATCTTTCCAAAACCCTTATTACCTGCCAGAAAGTATAACCTTTACTTATGCCGAAACGAACCAGTCTGGCATGCCGCTTAACCGGATCAGTGTCTTTTATGGTTTTGTCTTTCTTTTTGAGTGCTTCCTTTAAACCGGTCATAAGCAAGTCCTCATCTAGCTGATAAAGAGCGCTTTCAATGATTTCTTTCGGAATTTTTTTCATTTTGAGCATACCCGATATCTTCACCGGTCCCCACCCCTGCAAGCGGGATTTGTCGCGGGCAAAAGCCCCTGCATACCTTTGTTCATCAATAAATTCTTCTTTCTGCAAGTCGTCCAGGATTTTCATAATCAAATCTTCCGGCAAACCAGCCTTGTTCAGTTTCATACGGATATCTGCCCGGCATTTCTCACCACGGCTGCACAAAGCCTGCATTTTTCCCAGATATTTTTTGAATACTTCCTGATCCATCACTCCTCTTTTTTCTTAACGCTCAACATGCCG
>DAOSXZ010000012.1:0-2688 GCA_035380845.1 Bacteroidales bacterium
ACCCCGACCTCCCGGCCGGGGAAAACATCAAATATTGGAGAGATGCGGATGGGATACATCACGTACCCAAACGCTCATTGAATGAACTGATTATTGATCTTTGACCTTTTTTTCTTCCATCATTCTGTTAATGGCACCGGCCAGACGACGGATTCCCTCCTCGGCACGTGATTCTTCCATAAATGAGAAGTTGATCCGCAATGTGTTCTTGCCCGATCCGTCACAATGGAAGGCTTCTCCTATGACAAAGGCTACATCTTCTTTAACAGCTATATTGAAAAGTTCGGTGGAATCATATCCTTCGGGCAGAGTAACAAACAGGAAAAGACCTCCTTCCGGATTGGTCCAGGTAACTCCCTTGGGCATGTATTTTTCAAAAGCGGCTATCATATTGTCGCGTTTGTTCCGGTAATTGATCTTGACACGCTCAATGTTTTTGTCGTAATACCCTTTTTTCATAAAACGGGCAGCAATGTACTGATTGAACACCGGGGCGCAAAGGTCCATGGATTGTTTGACAATTTCCAGCCGTGCAATTATATTTACCGGAGCCATGATCCATCCCAGACGGAACCCGGGAACGAATGTTTTGGAGAACGTTCCCAGCAAGATGGTTCGTTCATCCTTATCCAGCGAATAAATCAAAGGCATGGGTTCCCCGCTAAAGCGGATCTCCCTGTAGGGACTGTCTTCCACCACCAACAGATCAAACTCCCGCGCAACTTCCAGTACATTGTAGCGTTGCTCCATATCCATGGTCACTCCGGATGGATTCTGAAAATCCGGGATGGCGTAAATGAATTTGGGTTTTTTCCCGGCTGTTACCAGGGCACTGACAACAGAATGCAATTCCTCATCTTTTGGAATACCTACCGGATTTGCCCTGTGTGCGTAAAAAGCCTGCAAGGCCCCCAGGTAAGAAGGCAATCCGCAAACAAGCGTATCCCCGGGATTGATTAACAACTGACTCAGCATATCTATTGCTTGCTGTGACGAGGTGGTAATTATGAAATTCTCATAAGTCACATCAATTCCCTGATCCCGGTAACGCTGTGCCAAAACTTCCCTCAATTCCTTAACACCCAAAGTTTCGCCGTATTGCAATGCCTGCAGGGCATTTTCTTCCAAGACTTCGTCAACTACTTCCTTAAGCTGATCTACAGGAAAAGCAGTTATGTCCGGGAACCCGCCTCCAAAAGATATAACTTCAGGACGAGTGGCCATTTTCAAAAGATCCCGGATGGCGGAACGCCTCATATTTTTGGCGTTATCAGAAAGAATGGAATATAAAGATTCGTCTCGCATAATTGTTTTTTCTTTTATGGGGCAAAACTAAAAAAGTTTAACCAATAAAGCAAAATATATGATAAATATATAGTAAGAAGGTGAATTAACATCTAAATCATAAGCCACAAGGGGAACTCAAAGAAATATACTACATTTGTACGAATAAAAGCGATTTATGTCACAATTGCAAATCACCCGTGAATTCCGTTTTGAAGGGGCGCATGCACTAACCCATTACGATGGGAAATGCCGCCAGATACACGGACACTCATACAAACTAATGGTCACCATAACGGGAGAACCTTCCCGCGAACCGGGAGATCCCAAATCAGGTATGATTATGGATTTCAACGATTTGAAAAAAATTGTTTCCAAATACGTACTCGACCCCCTGGATCATTCCCTTATGCTGAGAAAAGATGCTCCTCTTTCCACGGAGCTGGCAAAAGCATACGATAACGTTCTTGTTTTTGATTTTCAACCCACCTGTGAACAATTGACATTATACATTGCCGGTTTGCTGGACCCGGTCATTACCGCTCCCAACAGGCTTCACCGCGTAAGGTTGTATGAAACCCCCACATCCTTTGCCGAATGGGTGAAATGAAAAGAATATTCATGATAGACGGACACGCCTTGGTTTACCGGGCGTATTTTGCTTTTATCAACCGTCCCATGCTCAACACCAAAGGTGTTGACACCTCGGCAATTTACGGCTTTTGCCGTTCCCTTTTCGACATTATTTTAAAGGAAAAACCCACCCATCTTTTTGTGGCTTTTGATCCCGGAGGCAAAAATTTTCGCCACCAGGCATTTCCGGAATACAAAGCCAACCGGCCCGAGACACCTGCGGTGATTAAAGAATCCCTGCCTGTCATACACGAATTCCTGGAATCGTGCCGCATCCCTGTCATCACAATTCAAAATGCCGAGGCCGATGACGTAATTGGGACGTTGTCCAAACGAGCCGAGAAAGAAGGATTCCAAGTATTCATGGTTACTCCCGACAAGGATTACGGACAACTTGTTTCTGAAAACATACGTATGTTCCGGCCCCATTCGCGCGGAGACGGATGGGAAATACTTGGGGAAAAGGAGATCTGTGCCAAGTACAATATCAATGATCCTGAACAAGTAACCGATATCCTGGCAATTTGGGGAGACGCTTCTGACAATATCCCGGGAGTGCGGGGCATTGGCGAAGTGGGTGCAAAGAACCTGGTATCGCGCTACGGAACCGTCCGGAACATACTGGAACATCTTGCCGAGTTACCTGTCAAAATGCAGGAAAAAATCACGAATTCCAGGGAGATGCTCATACTTTCAAAAGATTTAGTTACCATTCGCACCGGCCTGGACATTCCATGGAACGAAGAATCTTTCAAGGTCCGTGCGCCCGAG
>DAOSXZ010000012.1:2698-6850 GCA_035380845.1 Bacteroidales bacterium
TTATCCCTAAATTGGAAGAATTGTTCTGCTGTTTTGAAGATAAAACGGATACGCTGCTTGAAGCTTCCCCGGAACTGAAACCGCCCGTTTCTTTTGAAGAAATCAAAAGCAGTGAGCAAGCAAAGGCGTTACTGAAAGAAGCATCCCGCAAAGGCCGTATAGGCATAGCCGGCAATGCCTCGGTTGTTGCTGTCTTTGATGGAGAAACCAACTATCTGGCTTCTCCGGACAGCGTATTGCCCCTGCTTGAAGACCCTGAAATTGAAAAATGCGGATTCGGAATCAAAGACCTTTTGCTTAGTTTGAAAAACCAACAAAAAGGCATGGCCGGCATGTTATGGGATCCCGGGCTGATGCATTACCTGATAAATCCCGAACGCAACCACCGTCCTTCGGATCTGGCCATACAATACCTGAATTTATTCCCTGATGAAACGGAAACAAAAAATCAGGACATTTTTCAGACCCTGAAAGAGACAGATACCACCGGGAAAAAAATGATAGACGAGGCCTTTATTGCTTTCCATCTGAAAAAACCGTTACAGGATATCCTCAACAAAGAAGGGACCGGGGCGCTTTACACAGATCTTGAAATGCCTTTGATGGAGGTGCTTGCCACTATGGAGTTCCAGGGTGTCAAAGTTGACATCAAATCACTGGAAGAATACGGCCGGGAGCTTACTGCCACATCCCTGGAGATTGAAAAACAAGTCAGGGATTATGCAGATGAACCCACATTAAACGTTTCTTCACCCAAACAGCTGGGGATCATACTGTACGACAGGCTTAAGATAGATGACAGGTCCCGGAAAGGGAAAAAACAATATTCCACAGACGAAGAGACACTCAGTGCTCTGGCAGAACGTCACCCTATAGTGCCCCTTATCCTGGAATACAGGTCTTTGAAAAAATTGTTATCCTCATATATTGAAAGCTTGCCCACCCTTATCGATCCCAAGACAGGACGCATACACACCACTTTCAATCAAACGGTAACCGCTACCGGAAGACTGAGTTCACAAAAACCCAACCTTCAAAACATACCGGTAAGAGAGGAAAGAGGAAGAGAGATCAGAAAGTTTTTCATTCCCAGAGATGAAAGCCATGTGTTGATGTCTGCCGATTATTCTCAGATAGAGTTGCGTATTATGGCTCATATGAGCGGTGATCAGGATTTTATAGCAGCCTTTAATGCAGGCGCCGATATTCATACGGCCACAGCAGCAAAGATATTTCATTGCAGCCGGGAAGAAGTGACTCCTGACCAGCGGGCTAAGGCAAAAACAGCCAATTTCGGGATCATATACGGCATCTCTCCATTTGGTCTTGCCAGTCGTCTGAAAATACCCCGTTCAGAAGCAAAGGAACTTATTGACGGTTACTTTGAACATTATCCAAAAGTCAGAGAATACCTGGACAATACCATATCCATGGCAAAGCAGCAAGGATACGTGGAAACGCTGTTTCACCGCAGACGTTATGCGCCTGACATCAATGCATCCAACGCAATGCTGCGCGGATTGGCGGAACGTAACGCCATCAATGCCCCCATTCAGGGGACTGCAGCGGACATCATCAAAAAAGCCATGGTGATGGTACACCGTGAAATGAAAGATAAAAAAATGAAAAGCAAAATGATCCTGCAGGTTCACGATGAATTGCTTTTCGATGTCCATATTACCGAAAAAAAGGCAATGGAAGATCTGGTGCGCAGGATAATGGAAAATGCAGTTACACTGGAAGTACCGTTATCTGTTGGATTAGGGTTCGGAACTAACTGGCTGGAGGCACATTAGTATGGTATTGACAGATTGGATCCTGGTTGCTTTCATTCTCCTGGTTTCTATTACAGTGCTTCTGTTCCTGCAATATTACAGACCGGCCTTTGCTAAAAAAGACAACACCCGGGCGGCGACAGGCGTTACACCTGGCATATCGGTAATCTTATGTGTCAGGAACGAATACGACAACCTGGTAAATTTGTTGCCTGCCCTGCTGGAACAGGAATACGAAAATTTTGAATTGGTTGTGGTAGATAAAAACTCACAGGATAATACAGACGTATTCCTGGCTTCTCTGGAACATTTCAATAAAAATCTAACCATAAGAACCCTGACAGCCGATCCCAAATTTGGACAAGACAACCTTATGGCCTTGGGGATAGGAATAAGGGCTGCCCGTTATCCATACATCGTTTTTTTCAGACCGGACTGCTTCCCTGGTTCAAAAAATTGGCTTGCCACACTGGCAAAGACATCCCTAAAAGATCAGGAAGCCACCGTCCTGGGATATACCTCCTATAAAGGCAGCAATATGCTGATCCGTTATGACCTTATGGAACAACAACTGCATGCAATGGCATCTGCCACCCTTAAAATGAACTATACCACAGACGGGAACAATAAGATTTTTCCTGCAGACGGGTTTTTAACGGGAGCAAAACTGGACATGAGAACTACCGGTTGCAATCAATGTGAACAAGCCATAGTATCTCATGTGCTTAAACAAACCAAAGCGACAGCCTGTGTGAATCCGGCCGGAACGGTGTATATGAACCGGCGCGTGGGAATGAGGGAATACCATATGATCAGGACATTGGGATTGTCTACCATGCAGCTCACAAAGGCCCGGCCCTATATATTGCTTTCCCTGGAAAAAATGCTTTCTGCCTCTTTTTATGTGATGCTGTTCCTGACTCTTTTCCTTTTCAGGGAAATATTTGACATCTATACCTTTAGCTTTTTAGGAGGCATGTTGCTGTTCAGGTGGATAACCCTGTGGATCCACCATATTGGATTTCGTATACATTTAGGCGAAAAAGGATTGGCTTTGGCATCTCCTTTGTGGGATATGATTTCTCCCTTTGTACATTTTTATTTTTTAATTGTGCTCCTTATTAAGAACATCAAATCATCATAATATGGCCTTATCGCTGGATAACATGGATGACCGGGAACTAGTCAAACTTGCCCTGGAAAACAAGCAGGAAGCCTACACACGTTTGCTTGTAAGACATAAAGACCGCGTACAGGCTTTTATCAACAAGCTTATTGTGAACTCTTCCGAATCCGAGGACCTGGTCCTCATGAGTTTTGACAAAGCTTTCCGGAACCTGAAACACTACAATCCCAAATACGCTTTTTCCACATGGCTGTACAGTATAGTACAAAATCTCTGCATTGATCAATTCAGAAAAAACAAACAATTTTTCGTATCCCTGGAAGAAGCACGGGAAACCGAAGACATTAATCCGGAAGAGGTCATGATAGCCGAACAACAGAAACAGGCCATTGAATCGGTTATATCACGTCTTAAGCCCGATTATGCAGAAGTGATCCGTCTGCGTTATATGCAGCATTATGCATATGAAGAAATCGCAGATACGTTGAAAGTTCCTTTGGGAACGGTCAAAACCAGGATTCACCGTGCCAAAGTGATGCTGGCACAGATCATAGAACAGGAAAGTGTAGATTAAATATGGATGCCAAACTGATTTTCAAATATTTTCCGGATTTGGACAAAACGGCCAAAACCCGTTTTATTCAACTGGGTGAGCTCTACTCCGTTTGGAATCAAAAGATCAATGTTATCAGCCGGAAAGATTTGGAACATTTGTACCTCAGGCATATTCTCCATTCACTGGCTCTTTCGAAAGCCCTTGAAGACAATCCGTTCCAAAAAAACGTTACGGTCCTGGATGCAGGAACAGGCGGAGGCTTTCCCGGCATTCCACTGGCTGTCTTACACCCCTCTGCCCGTTTTGTATTATGTGATTCCATTGCAAAAAAAATCAAAGTCGTTTCCGGAATCACTACACAACTGGGGCTTACCAACGTAATGCCTGTTGTTTCACGTATGGAAGCCCTTCCGGACCGGTCCTATGATATAATTGTTTCAAGGGCCGTTGCCAGTCTTGTGAAATTTATCCCCTGGGCTCATTCTAAAATTAAAAAAAACGGCCGGATCCTGTTCCTAAAAGGCGGAGATCTCACCCCCGAAATACAAGAAGCCTCCGGAAAACTGGGTATTCCCGTATCCTGTTTTTCTATAACGGATTTAAAAAACACGTTTCCCGGACTTGATGACGATTTTTTTGATACGAAAAAAATTTGCGAAATCAAACAAACTTCGTACCTTTGCGCTCCCCTATTG
>DAOSXZ010000012.1:6911-12279 GCA_035380845.1 Bacteroidales bacterium
CGGACGCAAAAAATTAACCGTATCCGACGAAGATCGTTTTTAAAAAGTGTCCGGCAAAAAAACCATAAGGAAACCTATCCTCAGGACTTTACTGTGGATCTTGATTTTCTTGTCAGGGCTTTTCTTAAGCACCTACACTTTTTTACATTTCTTCACACGTCACGGCAAAGGTTTTATTCTTCCCGATCTTTCCGGTTTGACTCCGGAAGAAGCCCGGGAAGTTGTTTCTTCTATGGATCTGCGTTTGGAAGTGACCGATTCACTCTACATGCCCAAACTACCTAAAGGAGTTATATTCAGGCAAGTCCCTCCTGCCGGACAACACGTCAAGAAAAACCGCCGGGTAGAACTAACTGTGAATTCCGTACTCCCCAGGCAGGTAAATATGCCGTCTTTGGTAGGATTCTCGCTCAGACAGGCAAAAGCCGAACTTGCATCCAGCGGCCTGAAGTTAGGCCGTTTGATCTATGTTCCTGATATCGCAACCAACAACGTTCTGGAACAGCTTTTCAATGGAGAACCTGTCACACCGGGTACAACTGTTGATATTTACAGTTCAATAGACCTGGAACTGGGCTTATCCCCGAATCACGAACTGGCTTATATTCCCCTGTTAAAGGGAAAAAGTCTTGAAACCGCATTGGATATTTTGAGTGATCACTCGCTGAATGTGGGAAAGGTTCGTTACGATCAGACAGTCCTGACAGCCGCAGACACCCTGGCTGCCAGAGTATACATGCAATCTCCCGTATATTCACAACAACCGGAGTGGCCTTTGGGAACATCGGTACACCTGACCCTTACCACAGACCCCGAATTGCTCAAACCGGAAGAACTGCCCCCGATAGAAGACACCCTGTAAATGATAGATGAGCAGGAACTTTTTGAACATTATCACTTAATTGTCGACAAAGGGCAATCGCCTTTACGAATCGATAAATTTCTCACTTCCAAGCTGGAAGGCACTTCCAGAAACCGTCTTCAACTGGCTGCCGAATCACAATACATCCTGGTTAACGGAACACCGGTAAAAAACAATTACAAAGTGAAGCCGCTGGATGATATCCGCATCATGCTTCCCTTTGAAAAGCGCGAATTCAAACTCATAGCGGAAGATATACCCATAGATATTGTATTTGAAGATCCTGACATACTGGTATTAAACAAACCGGCGGGATTGACGGTACATCCGGGACACGGCAACTACAGCGGAACGTTGTTAAATGCTCTGGCATGGCATTTTGGGGAAAGAGGAACCGTCAATGCAGATGATTCCCGTATGGGAGTTCTGGTTCACAGAATTGACAAAGACACTTCCGGCCTGCTGGTTGTTGCCAAATCAGAGGAAGCCCAGTTCCGTTTGGCTCGCCAGTTTTTTGACCATACCGTTGACCGGGTCTACCATGCCCTGGTTTGGGGAGACATGGAAAATGAAGAAGGAACAATAACTGGAGATATTGCCCGGCATCCCTCAGACAGACTTCGTTTTAGTGTTTGTCCGGATGGGAAAACCGGAAAACACGCTGTAACGCATTACCGGGTACTGGAACGTTTCGGGTACGTTACCCTGGTTGAATGCAGGCTTGAAACAGGCAGAACACATCAGATACGTGTACATATGGAACACACGGGACATCCGCTCTTTGGAGATGCCCGCTACGGGGGAGACCGTATCCGTAAAGGAACCCGGTTTACTAAATACAAACAGTTTGTGGATAACTGTCTTGAAATAATGCCCCGCCAGGCACTCCATGCCATGACCCTGGGTTTTGTACATCCCCGGACCCGGGATAAAATGCATTTCAGGGCACCACTGCCCCCTGATTTCGAAAAAGTACTTGAAAAATGGCGTAAATACGCTATTTCCGCACAATTCTCTGAGGATTCTTAGAAACATAGGCTTCCCAGGATCCGGCAGAAGCCGGTTTTCCGGGCAATTCCATCTGATTGGCATGACAAACGGCCACGGCCAGCGCGTCGGTGGCGTCCAAAGACTCGGCTTGTTGGTCAATATCCATGATCCTTTTTAACATTCCGGCCACTTGTTCCTTAGATGCAGCCCCTTTTCCCGTTACCGCCATTTTGATCTTCCGGGGAGCGTATTCACATACCGGGACATTCCTTGACAACGCGGCGGCAATAGCAACTCCCTGGGCCCTGCCCAGTTTTAGCATGGATTGCACGTTTTTACTGTAAAAAGGGGCTTCAATGGCCATGCAATCGGGATGATAACAATCCAGCAATTCGTACATTTTTTCCAGGATATGGCTCATCCGTCTGTACGGATCTTTGATGGCCGTCATCTTTACGACACCCAAAGACAGGGTTTCCATTTTTGATCCTTTTTTCCGGATTACCCCATAACCCATAATACGCGTTCCCGGGTCAATACCCAATATGATACTTTCCTTATTCAAAACTAAATCCTGGAAAAGTGCAAATATTTATGCAAGGCTTCCGGCATATCAATGCCGTCTGCTGTTTGATTGTTTTCAAGCAAGGCAGCAACAATACGCGGTAAAGCCAATGCACTCCCGTTTAATGTATGGACCAGGTTGATCTTGCCGTCTTCCCCCCTGAAACGGGCTTTCAGCCGGTTAGACTGAAACGTTTCAAAATTGGATACCGAGCTGACTTCCAGCCAACGTTTCTGTGCAGCGGAATATACCTCAAAATCGTAGGTCATGGCAGAGGTAAAACTTAAATCACCTCCGCACAAACGCAAGATCCGGTATGGCAATTTTAAAAGCTGTACAAGCCGCTCAACATGCTTTACCATCTGATCCAGAACGGAATAGGAATTATCGGGATGAGTCAGCTGAACGATCTCCACTTTATCAAACTGGTGCAGCCGGTTCAGTCCCCTTACATCTTTTCCGTACGATCCGGCTTCCCGCCTGAAACACGGTGTATAAGCCGTCATCTTTACCGGCAGTTTTTCCACTTCCAGGATCGTATCCCGGTAAATATTGGTTAACGGAACCTCTGCGGTAGGGATCATGTAGTAATTATCCAATCCGGCATGGTACATCTGATCGCTTTTGTCGGGCAATTGCCCCGTCCCGTATCCGGAGTCTTCATTTACCATGATGGGAGGCATGATCTCTTTGTACCCGGCACGGGCATTCTGATCCAGGAAAAACTGGATAAGACTCATTTGTAACCGGGCTCCTTTTCCTTTATATACCGGGAATCCGGCTCCGGTCAATTTCACGCCCAGGTCAAAATCTATCAGATCGTATTTTTTTGCCAATTCCCAATGGGGAAGGGCATCTGAGGAAAGCTCGGGGATCATTCCACCTTCCCTTACCAAAACATTTTCATCTTCTCCTTTACCCGGAACTACCAGTTTGTAAGGAATATTGGGCAGGGTAATCAACAGGTCATTCAATTCTTTTTCCAGTGATTCCTGCTCCTGATTCAATTCTTTGATCTTTTCTTTTGTCTGTGCTGCCTGCTTTTTGATTTCTTCGGCCTCTGCCTTTTTCCCTTCCTGCATTAATTTCCCTATACCTGCTGCAATCTTTTTCTGTTCTGCCGTAAGTGCATCAGACTGCGTTTGAGCAGCTCTCCTGCGTACATCCAGCTCCACAATTTTTTTTACAATGGGTCCTGCATCCATATTCCTCACTGCAAGACGCTCTATAACATAATCAGGATTCTCTCTTAAAATTTTAAGCGTTAACATTTTTATTACGATTTAATCTCCATAATGGACTCGGAAACATTGATGACATAATCCCCTACTCTCTCACATTCGGCGATGATATCCATAAAATAGACACCGGTAAGGTAATCGTACTGATTTTTCCCAAGATTCAACAAATTGCCTTCGCGGAGCATATCTCTGTATTTGTTAATATCTTTCTCGGCATCGTATGCATTTTCTATATTATTGAGTTTGGTATACCCGGCTTTCAGGTTTTCTATCATGACAATAAATGCCTTGTCAAGCAGATCAAACATGTTCAATACATTTTTTGTCATGTGTTCATCAAAAACAATGTTATTAAGCCGTTTTCGCTGCATGATACGGGCGATATTGTAAGCCGAATCCCCCATACTTTCCATTTCACCTATGATCTTATACATAGCCTGGATACGGCTTCCGGATTCGGAGCTGATCTCTTCTTCTCCTATCTGGTTCAAATATTCAGCAATTTCAAATTCAATCTTATCAGTAATTTCTTCGTAATAAGATATCTTTTTGAAAAGGACATCAAATTCTTCATCATTTGTTTCTATCAACGCACTACGCACAAATGAATATTGTCTTAAAATGATATCTCCGTAATGTATTATCTCCTGTTTTGCCTGGTCCAAAGACAATTCTGCAGTACTAAGCAATCCGCCCTGGATAAATTTAAGCCTGAACTTCTCTTCTTCCTTCGGATTTTTGATCACGTAAGTCACCACTTTAACCAACAATGGAGTAAATCCAACCAGTAGTAAAGTATTGGTTACATTAAACATGGTATGAAGCAGGGATACAGCATAAAGCATGGATACCGAAGAAGCTTCGGGGTCTGCTGCCTGCGCTACGGGAATAAAAGGATCTGCAGCTCCCAGACCGGTAATAATGATCCCAACCAGTTTTAAGAAAGGTTTGAATAAGATCAACACCCATAAAACTCCAAAAAGATTGAAAAAAGTATGGGCCAATGCCGCTCGTCTGGCCGATACGTTCCCTACAGATGCTGCTATATTGGCTGTTATGGTAGTACCTATGTTTTCTCCAAGCACCAGCGCAGCCGCCATTTCAAATGGGATCCATCCGAAATTAACCATAACCAGTGTTAAAGCCATAGTGGCACTTGAAGACTGAAGTACAATGGTCAACCCGGTCCCTATTCCCACAAAGATCAATACGGACCAGAATCCCCAATCAGTCAGGGATTGCAGAAATGCAAGTGTTTCAGGATTTGAACGTAAATCGGGGACGGATTCTTTCATAAACGTCAGTCCCAGGAAAAGCAGCGCGAATCCGATCACCATTTCTCCAATATTCTTCCTTCTCTGTCTTTTTGACATAGTCAAAATGAATCCCAGGGCTATCAGAGGAATGGATAGAATGGATATATCGGCTTTAAATCCCAGCAACGAAACGATCCATGCCGTAACGGTAGTCCCGATATTGGCTCCCATGATAACGCCAATTGCCTGTGCCAAAGACAACAATCCGGCATTCACAAAACTGACTACCATTACGGTTGTGGCACTGGAAGATTGTATGACTGCGGTAATAAATAATCCTGTAAGGACCCTTTTAAAAGAATTAGAGGTCATTGAAGCCAGAAAGCCGCGCAGCCCGTCGCCCGCGACCTTTTGTAAGGATTCGCTCATGAGCGTCATCCCATAAAGAAAAAGA
>DAOSXZ010000012.1:12315-23563 GCA_035380845.1 Bacteroidales bacterium
TTAGAGATTTCACTGCAAAGATGCATTGTTTTTTTGTACTTTTGGTTAATAAACGGTTACAATTATGAACATCCTAAGAATATTCCTGTTAGTTACGGCTTTGGCAAACCTGCTTACAGTGTATGCCCAAAATACACCCCTTAAGATACTGGCTTTTCACAATCCGGATGAAAACTCTTCTCACATAGAATTTGCACAAGAGGCTATTTCCTTCTTTTCCGGGTTCAACGGCAACGGGGAGCTGCTCTTTGAACACACCTCGGATCCCGGACGCATAAATGAAAAAGAGCTGAAAGATATTAGTTTGATCATTATGCTTAATCATATCCCTTTGGATAACAACCAGCAAAAAGTTTTTCAACATTTCATGGAAAACGGAGGCAAATGGGTGGGATTTTACCGGACTGCCCGTTACGCTAACGAAGAATGGCCCTGGTTCCGGGAGTTTATAGGGGGAGTCTCCTGTGAAGAATCCATCCGGCCTGCCCTCCCGGCAAAACTCTATACGGAAGATCCTTTACATCCCGTTTGCAGGGGTATTTCCGGTAATTTTATTGCTCCAGCCAACGAATGGCATGTTTTTTCTCCCGGACTGCGTGACAATCCCTATGTATCCGTACTGCTAAGCATGGCTGCAGAATCGTTCCCGGGCAAAGACATTCCGGTGGCCTGGATAAACAAAAAATATAATATGGTATATATAGGGATGGGACATGATGGTGACAGTTTTTCAAATCCTACACAAAATCTATTGATAAACAACGCATTGAAATGGTTGATAACGCCACAGAACCCACTAAAGGAAAAAGTAGTAGCCGCTTATGTGACATCATGGAAAAACGTCATGCCGGATCCCACTCACATTACTCACATTAATTATGCGTTCGGACACGTTAATGATTCCTGCAACGGCATTCGGGTGGATAACCCGGAAAGACTCCTTGAGATCGTGGCTCTGAAAGATCAGAAACCTTCCCTGAAAGTATTGCTTTCCATTGGCGGCTGGGGTAGCGGCCGCTTTAGCGAAATGACGGCAAACGATACTAACCGGGAGTCTTTTTCAAGAGATTGCAGACGAATTGTTGATGAATTCGGCCTCGACGGGATTGATATAGATTGGGAGTACCCCACCAACCCCGGACCGGGCATTTCATTTGCCCCGGAGGACACCCGGAATTTCACCCTTTTAATGCGCGATATCCGAAGAAACCTTGCTCCCGGTCAATTACTGACTCTGGCATCTGCAGCAAGCGGAAAATTCATAGATTTCAAATCCATTGTAAATTATGTGGATTTCGTAAACATCATGACATATGACATAGCATATCCCCCCTTCCATCATTCCGGATTGTATCCTTCATCCCTTACAGGCGACCTTTCCTGTTATGAAGCCGTTTTGGCTCACGTTTCAGCGGGATTCCCTTTGGACAGGTTGGTTTTGGGTATACCGTTCTATGGGAAACCTTCCCCTGATTTTCCGCAAGGCATGAACAGTTACGGCAAGCTCATACAACTGGAAAATTATGAAAAATGCTGGGATGACATTGCCAAAGCTCCTTACCTGAAAGACAGCACGGGAAAGATCGTATGCAATTACGACGATCCCCGGTCTATCGGTTATAAATGCCGCTTTATTCATGAATACGGTATGAAAGGAGCGATGTATTGGGAATATGAAGGAGACGACGATAAAGGATCGCTCAGACAGGCTGTGTTCAATGGAATTTTCGTACCTTAGTGTTTTATGTTCTGATGAAAGATGGAATTTACCAATTATACATTTGACCAATATCCTTCCTGTTCCGTACAAGTATCCGCCTTTACTCCCGTTCATAACGGAACCGAGTATCATATGATATTTCAAATCCGGGAAACAAGCAAGCAACAGCGTCATAAGAAACAGGAAGAAGCTACAGAAATTTTACATCAATGTGTACAGGAGTACCTGTCCCGTGAACCCTATAACAAGGCACAAAGGATCTTTACAAGGTATTTTCTGAGAAATGCCAAAGACCAACGTCCACGCATACACACCCGCAAGATTTTTCCTGCTTCCTGTGCCATTTCCTGCATTGAGCAACCTCCTGCCAACGGATCACAAATTGCATTATGGGTCTATTTGAGAGATCCCGGAACAGACACAGAAAAATACACGCATTTTTGGATAACCGAAAGGTATTGCCTGGCCGGGGATGTAACCGGACAAACCTTGAAATTGCTGACTGATTATGAGAAATGGCTACATGCCAAAGGATGCTCCATGGCTGACAATTGTTTGCGAACCTGGTTTTACATCCAGGACATAGATACCAACTACGCCGCATTTGCCAAAGCACGTACAGACTATTTTCGCAAAATCGGGTTGAATGAAGAAACACATTACATTGCCAGTACCGGGATAGAAGGCAGCAACGGTACGGATTCGTCATTGGTAACCATGGATGCATATGCAGTTGCCGGTCTGGACCCTTCTCGGATCAAGTACCTGCACGGACTGTCTCATTTAAGTCCTACAAACATATACGGTGTAACATTTGAACGCGGGGTTGCCCTTACATTTGACGATCGCCGCCAGATCCTGATATCCGGAACCGCCAGCATAGATAAATCAGGAAACGTACTGCACATTGATGATATACATGCGCAATCACTCAGAATGATAGAAAATGTTGAAGTGCTTCTTGCCGAGGCAGAGGCAACTTTTGAAGACGTTGCCCAGATTATTGTCTACCTTAGAAGGAAAGAAGATTATCAACTTGTGCAGGACTTGTTTGCCAGCCGCTTCCCTGCCATTCCAACCGTTATAGTCATGGGTAAGGTCTGCCGGCCGGCCTGGCTGATTGAAATGGAGTGTATAGCACTTACATAAAAAAATGGCTGACTAAAAAGTCATTCTTTCTATAAGTAACCAACAACGCCGTCATGTTTCCGGTACGCAAGTGAGTAAAGGATATCCATAAATTCCTATTGCTTCCACCACAAAAAGGTTGCTGCCACTACAAAAATCGGGAGCTTTTATGTTTGCCGAGGCTCCCGATGCTTTTCTGTTGTAGCAACCGTCGTAAACAGGGATGAATGACTGAAAATCCCGGGTTCCTCCACAAAAACAGCCCTATATGTGGATAAATGGCCGAAAATCCCGGGTTCCTCCACAAAAACAGCCCTATATGTGGATGAATGGCCGAAAATCCCGGGTTCCTCCACAAAAACAGCCCTATATGTGGATGAATGGCCGAAAATCCCGGGTTCCTCCACAAAAACAGCCTTATATGTGGATCAATACCATGAATGCCGGTTGCTGCCACTAAAAAAAAATCGGGAGCTTTTATGTTTGCCGAGGCTCCCGATGCTTTTCTGTGGCAGCAACTGTCTTATATGTGGATGAATGGCGGAGTTCTTCCTGGGGGAAAGTTTTCCAATGCCGCTAAGTTGGAGCCTAATAAAAAAAACCGGCTGCATTGCTGCAGCCGGCCTTCATTTTCAGGTATCCGTTTCAGTTAAGCCTGGGCAGTTTCTGCCTGGGGCTGAACCGATACATATGATTTGTTATTGGCTTTCTTGCGAAAAACCACAACTCCATCTGTAAGAGCATACAAGGTATGGTCTTTACCTATACCCACATTTTCTCCGGGTTTGTGTAAAGTACCTCTTTGACGAACCAGAATGTTACCGGCTTTGGCAACTTGCCCGCCAAATAATTTAATTCCTAAACGTTTGCTGTGTGATTCGCGGCCGTTCTTTGAACTACCGACACCTTTTTTATGAGCCATAATCCTGTGTCTTAGTTGTTATGAAATTGTGTCAATCTGGATTTGCGTCAAATGCTGACGATGTCCGTTACATTTCTGGTATCCTTTCCTTTTTTTCTTCTTGAATACCAGCACTTTTGTACCTTTGAGGTGCTTGAGTACTGTGGCACTTACCGTAGCTCCTTCCAGGTAAGGTGTTCCAATTACCACGCTTCCGTCGGTATCTTTGAGCAATACTTTCTCAAAGCTAACAGTGGATCCCTCTTCTGCCTGAAGGCGATTGACGAAGACTCTTCTGCCTTCTTCTACCTTAAACTGTTGTCCTGCAATATCTACAATTGCGTACATAAAATGAATTTTATCTTGTTTTCAACCGCAAGCGGGTGCATTTAAGCACCTCTTATTCAACAGCTTGACGATCATCAAATATTTTCCGGCTAAAATCGGACTGCAAAGGTAAAAAAGTTTCCCGGAAAAGCAAAGAAAAAGTATCTTTGTGAAATTGCAACAACTTTGTTATGAATTCTCCGTTTATAGTTACCCGCCCACTACAACCATCTGAAGTACTGGGAAGAACTGCCGGAACAGACTGGCTGGCATCCAACCTTCTGAAAGGCCAACATTCCGTTATCTGGGACAATCCCAAGAGAGGAAAATCTTCACTGATAAACAAAGTACTGATGCAAATACGAAAAGCCGAACAGGATCCGGTCATTTGCAGGTTGTCCTGTTACAACATCCGTAGCGAAAACAGCTTGTATGCCGCCATGGCAAATGCACTCATAGGTTCTGTAGCCGGGACCCTGGGCGAATGGGAAAGGATCACCTGCGACCTATTACCCCTTAGCCAACCGAGCATCTTTGTTCCCCGCATTCATGAACAGGCATTTGCCCTGACTTTTGACACAATTCCCAACGAAGAAGGTTTTCTGGAACTTGCCCGTTTCCCGGGAGCCTTTGCCGCTTATCTTAAACGGCCCGTGATCCTGGTTCTGGAATCTTTCCATACATTGTTACCTGCTTTTGGGAACGCGGCCCGCTCCGTTTTCCAGCGAATTGTCAAAACGTGGAAAAACACCGATGGTGTTACATTTCTGATCAGCGGGTGCGGGAGTGTTGCCTTGGGAGGATATTCCGTATACAGAGATCTTTTTGACATCCGAAAACCTTTTCACGGTTTTGCTGAATACATTCCCCTGGAAAATATTGAAGAAAAAGAGTTTTCAGATTATATCATCAGGAATTTCGCCAAAGCCGGCCGGGTTATTTCCAGAGATTTTGCAGAAATGATCTACCGGAAAATGGAAGGGCATCCCTATTATGTTCAGTATTTTGCCGATCTGTGTTTTTCAAACACCAAAGGATATATGAACGAAATCATGTACCTGAACGGTCTGGAGGAATTGATGGAAATTTTCCGGCAACCCTTTGAATTATTATGCAAAGACCTGACCAACCCGCAGGTATTCTTTCTTAGGGCTCTTGCAGACGGAGTGGAACAGTTCAGTTCTGGTGAAGTGCTGGAAAAATACAGGCTTAATTCTTCCGCCAACGTGTACCGGGTAAGGGATGCACTGGAAAAAAAATCCATCATTGAAATCGTAAGGAAAAAACCCCTGTTCATAGATCCTCTTTTCAAATTGTGGTTTAAGGAACGTTATTGCAGAACATACTGGATCCAATGAAACGTATTGTTGTCTTGACAGGAGCAGGGATGAGTGCCCAGAGCGGGATCAGTACATTCCGCGACAGTGGCGGTCTGTGGGAAAATTACCCGGTTCAGCAGGTGGCTTCCATTGAAGGATGGTACAAGAATCCGGAATTGATGCTTACTTTTTACAACCAGAGAAGAACTGCACTGCAAGAAGCGAATCCCAACAAGGGCCATCTGATCCTTGCCGAACTGGAGAAGCATTTTCACGTAAGTATTATCACTCAGAATATTGATGACCTTCACGAACGCGCCGGAAGCACAAACGTACTTCATTTGCATGGCGAGTTGACAAAAGCCCGCAGCAGTGAAGATCCGGATCTGATTACCTATATTGGATACGATCCAATTGAATGGGGAGATAAAGCAACCGACGGGTCCCAGCTCCGCCCGCACGTAGTATGGTTTGGAGAACCTGTCCCCAATATGACTAAAGCTATCCAATGGACACAGGAAGCCGATATCATGATAGTAGCAGGAACTTCCCTGGCGGTATATCCCGCTGCCGGACTGGTTGATTTTGCGCAAAACAACATTCCTTTATTCCTGGTAGACCCGAAACCCGCTCCGGTAAGAAGAAAAAATCTATACATCATTGCAGATAAAGCCGTTGAAGGGCTGGAAAAACTAAAAAAGACATTGATTGAAAATTATACATGAAACGTAAAAATCCTTTTTCCGGGGCCCTTCCGCCGGAACGCATCCATACAGATTACCTGCATCGCCTGGCCTGGGGAACCGATGCCAGTTTTTACCGGAAAATCCCCGGTACGGTACTTTTCCCTAACACCGAAGATGAAGTATCCGGAATTCTGAAAATATGTCACAAAAAAAAGATTCCGGTAACCTTCCGTGCAGCAGGGACCAGTCTTTCCGGGCAGAGCCTTTCCGACAGCGTATTGCTTGTGGCGGGAACACGCTGGGATAAATACAAAGTACACGACAACGGTGAAACCATCACTTTGCAACCGGGGATTGTAGGAGACCGTGTGAATGAGGTCCTGAAACCTTATGGAAAGAAATTTTCACCCGATCCGGCATCCGTCTCTTCTGCCATGGTCGGAGGCATTATTGCCAACAACGCTTCCGGAATGAATTGCGGCACCCACGCCAACAGTCACCGGATAGTCCGTTCCATGCGGATCATCCTTGCAGACGGGACGGTACTGGATACGGGAAGTAATGAAAGCAAAGAATCTTTCTGCCGTACTCACCCGGAATTTTTGATGGAAATGAAACGCATCCGGGAACGGGTTATGAGCAACCCGTCGCTGGTGAAAAAGATCAGGCACAAATACTCCATAAAAAACGTGACAGGTCTGAACCTCCTTCCCCTGGTGGAATTTGAAGATCCTTTTGACCTTATCACACACCTGATTGTGGGTTCTGAAGGCACACTGGCATTTTTCTCTTCAGTCACCGTAAGTACAGAACCTCTATGGCCGTTACGGGCCAGCGCCATGGTCTTTTTTCATTCCATCAAAGAGGCCTGCCAGGCCGTCCAGACATTAAAAAAATTGCCGGTCATAGGAGTGGAACTGCTTGACAGCAAGGCTCTAAAATCCGTTCAGGACAGAGAGGGCATTCCTTCTTTTATAAAAAATCTTCCGGCAGGGACCACATCTTTGCTCATAGAAACAGCATCACAAAGCGAACAGGAACTCCACGAAAAAACAGAAATAATTGCACGGGGACTGGATCAGTTCAACACATTACAACCGATCAAATTTACGGACAAGGAAAGCGAATATTCCGTCTTGTGGAACATACGTTCCGGGATCTTTCCCTCCATAGGAGGCATGAGAACTCCGGGCTCGACGTGTTTGATAGAAGACGTGGCCTTTCATATTGAAGATATTCCGGAAGCCGTTGCCGAGTTACAGGACCTGCTGGTAAAACACCAATACCACGACAGCGCCATTTACGGACATGCCCTGGAAGGCAATTTTCATTTCATTCTGAACCAGTCTTTTGACTCACCCGCCGAAATCCAACGCTATGAAGCCCTTATGCAGGATGTCGTGAATATGGTAACTGAAAAGTACAAGGGATCTTTGAAAGCGGAACACGGAACAGGCATAAACATGGCTCCCTTTGTAAAACAGGAATGGGGAGAAGACGCCTTCGATATCATGAAGCGTGTTAAGGAACTCTTTGATCCCCTGAACATCCTGAACCCGGGAGTGATTTTTAATGACGACCCCCACTGCTATATCAGGAATTTCAAACCCCTTCCCGTTCTCAATCCCATAGTTGACAAATGCATTGAATGCGGTTTTTGCGAAGTGAACTGCCTCACCTGGGGATGTACCCTCAGTTCCAGGCAAAGGATCATTGTACAACGTGAGATCAGACGATTGAAGGAAACCAAAGAAAACCCCAAATTGCTGCAACAACTGGAAAAAGATTATTTCTATCCCGGGAGGGCCACATGTGCCGTCGACGGATTATGCGCCACCTCCTGTCCCATGGAAATAAACACCGGTGAAATGACCCACTACCTGCGCCAACAGGCACATCCGGAGGGTTCGCGTGACGAAATACTGGGCCGGCTGGCTGCCGATCATTTCCAGGGGCTGAAGAACATCATGAGGGTGATCCTGCACCTGGCCCGCGCCGCTCACACTATCCTGGGCACATCGCTTATGGCGTGGATCTGCCGTATAGCCAATAAAATGGGGTTCCCCTTGTGGACAAAGGCAATGCCCGGGGCTCACCGCGTAAAGCACGCCACGGAGGCTCACCGCGTAAAACTGGCAGAGACCGGGGCACACACAGAGACCGGGGCACACCGCGTAAAACAGGCAGAGCCGGGGGCACCCATGCCGGACACAGACGAGGAACAGGACACCGTTGTCTACTTCCCCTCGTGCATAAACCAAAGCATGGGTGTAGCTAAGGGAGCTCCCGACAACACCCCGCTGACAGACAAAATGGTGCATCTGTTGCAAAAAGCCGGGTACCGGGTGATCTTCCCGGACAATATGGACAAACTATGCTGCGGCACCATCTGGGAAAGCAAAGGCATGCCCCATATTGCCGATGAAAAGACTGCCGAACTAAACGGAGCCCTATGGATCGCCAGCCAGGCAGGGAAATACCCCGTACTTTGTGACCAAAGCCCCTGCTTGTACCGGATGAAACACAAAATCGACAATATGAGGCTCTACGAACCGGTTGAATTCATTGAAAAATTCCTGGTTCCCCGGCTGGATTTCCATCCCACGGAAGAAACGGTTGCCCTTCATATCACTTGTACCATGCGCAAAATGCACCTGGAAGACGAGATTCGCCGTCTTGCCGGGCGTTGTTCCAAAAACGTGTTCATCCCTGCCGAGGTGGGTTGTTGCGGATTTGCGGGAGACAAAGGATTTACCAGACCCGAGATAAACGCGTACGCCCTCAGAAAACTCCGGCCTCAACTGGAAGCTGCCAACATTAAAACCGGGTATTCCAACAGCCGCACGTGCGAAATCGGCCTGATGTCCAACGGAAGCATACCCTATATGTCCCTGGTATATCTTGTAGATGCCTGTACCACGGCCAAAAAACCTGCTTAAAAAACAACAACATGAAAACAAAGATTTTATGGTTGTTTGCAACCGTGCTCCTGATAAGCGGATGCAAAACCCATTCGGCTACCTGTTTTGCGGTGATCGCGGATATACACCTCAACAGCAACAATCCCCGGAGTGAAACAGAATTTATGACTGTCATAAAGGATATCAACGCACAGGACAGCATCGACTTTGTAATCCTGGCCGGTGACATTACCGAATTCGGATCTGACCGTGAAATCCAAATAGCAAAGAACCTGCTGGATTCCCTGGAAAAACCCTGGTATATTCTATCCGGCAACCACGACTCTAAATGGTCCGAAAGCGGATGCAACACCTTCCTGGAAACTTTCGGTTACGAGCAGTTTTCTTTTATTCACAACAACATCCTTTTTATAGGCACCAATTCAGGCCCCAATATGCGGATGGCCCCGGCGCTGGTTCCCCGTGAAAGTATGGTGTGGCTGGACAGTCTGCTGCAAACCGTTCCCAGGAAAATGCCCGTGATTTTTATAAACCACTACCCGCTTTTGGAAGACATGAGCAATTATTACCGGGTTATTGACCTGTTGAAAACCAGGAACATTCAAACCACCCTGTGCGGACATTACCACGTCAATGAAGCGTTCACCGCCGGCGGAATCCCTTCGGTAAAATGCCGTTCCTCCCAATCACGCGGTTACGACGGCCCCGGATACAACCTGGTAACACTAAGCAACGGAACGGTAACCTTCCGGGAACGTATTTCCAAAACGGATCCCGTTGACTCATACACAAAAGAGCCCTGGCACACCCTGGCCTTCACCTACCCTCCATCCTGGAAAAGCGACACCACTGCAGCCATACCGGAATATGAAATCCCCGGTACTTCTCCCATGACAGAGATTCTCTGGTCCCTCACCGACGACAGCGATATAGGATCCGCAGCCATGGCCGATACCACAACAGGAACGGTAGTATATGCCAATACCAAAGGGATCGTAAAAGCCGTTCGCCTGGAAAATGGGGAACCCCTCTGGACCACCCCTACAGAAGGCAAAATCTTTTCCACTCCCTGCCTGGCAGACCAGAAAGTATACATTGGATCAACAGACAAAAACATATATTGCCTGGACATCCGGAACGGGGAAATCCTTTGGAAATACCCTACTGGAAAATCAATTGTAGCTTCTCCCGTAGTCCTTGATAATGTAGTATACATTGGCGGATCGGACAACACCTTTCGTGCCCTGGATGCAGAAAACGGAAAGCTTCTTTGGGAATACGACAAAATAACAGGCTTTATGGAATCCAGACCGTACGCGGACACCTTCCAGGTAGTCACCGGATCCTGGGGTAACAGGCTGTATTCCTTTCATCCCAAAACGGGTGAACTCCAATGGGTTTGGAACAATAGCGGCAAAGGCCGCATGTACTCTCCTGCAGCCGTGTGGCCCGTTAAAGCCAACGGGAAGATCTTCATAACCACTCCCGAACGAAAATGTTATGCCATAAATGCCCAAACCGGCCGGACTGTATGGGAAGCCGAAGGCGGAAGGGAAAGTATGGGATTGTCCCGGGACGGTCGACAGATATACGTCAAAACCATGTTCGATTCCCTTTATGCCTTTCACACAGCTCCCAATAAGGCCATATCCCAGTGGAAAGTAGCCGGAGGGTTCGGTTATGAAATCGGTCCTTCACCGGTTACATCCTGCGACGGACAAGTATTTGTCCCTTCGGCAAAAGGAGAACTGTACGCTTACAATAAGGATACAGGGGAAAACCTGTGGAAAATACGCCTGTCCGACGGACTGATCAATTACGCACAACCCGCCGGCCTTTCACGGCTGGTAGTATCGACTTTGGACGGTAACGTTTACCTTATTTCGTACAAAACTTCCGGGCTTCAATAAACATGGACAACCAGGGAGATACCTCATCGGAGGCCCTGTCAGCAGGATAAAAAGCCCAGTTCCACGGATAGATGCAACGTTCCGGGTGCGGCATCATGGCCAGGTGACGTCCGCATGCACTGGTCACTGCAGCCACCGCCCCGGGAGAACCGTTGGGATTGGCCGGGTAAGAATCGTAGGAATACCTGACCGCCACCGCATAACCATCCCGGCTTTGAGGAAAATCAAATTTGCCTTCCCCGTGAGCCACCCAGATACCCAGACGGCTTCCCTGCAACGCCTTCAGAAATACGGAAGGATTCTCCTCAACGGTAACATTCACAAAATTACACTCAA
>DAOSXZ010000013.1:0-22422 GCA_035380845.1 Bacteroidales bacterium
TGTTCAGGCTGATGGCGGTTATGGTTTGAGGGAAGGTATAATCGGGTTATGCAACAAAGGCCAATACCGTAAACCGACCGACTGGGGATTGCTCCGTGCCTGGGGATGGGGTGCTTCCAAAATGATCGATTATTTCGGGACAGAAGATCTGTTTGATGCCACAAAGGTGGCTGTTGAAGGGGTTTCAAGGTACGGCAAGGCAGTATTGGTGGCCATGGCTTTTGATGAAAGGATTTCAGCGGGCTTTATCTGCTCGTCGGGGAAAGGGGGAGCTGCCCCGTGGCGCAGAGATTGCGGTGAGAGCCTCGGCAATCTGGCCTCTGACGGTGAATACCACTGGATGGCAGGGAGCTTTGAGGCAGATAAATGGGTGGATATTGCCGGGATGTTCATGGCCGCCTCCAAAGCTTCGCCGGTCTATGAACTGCTGGGTAAAAAGGGATTGGCTACAGAAGTGCTTCCGGTGGTGGATTTTGGATTGATGGAGGGGGAACTGGCTTACCGGCAGCACCACGGCGGTCATGAAGCCGGACCTAACTGGCCGTTCTTTTTGGATTTTTTTGCGCGTTACATAGAATCTTCGCAGTAACTTCCCAGCTTAAGATATCTCTGATATGCATTGTCGTAGGCCTGTGCCATTACCTTACGGGGACTGTATGTTTTGGCAAAACCCGAGTTCATGGCATGCTGAGCTTCCTCCACCTTTGTGTAGAGACCGGCAGCCGTGGCAGCGAACATGGCAGCCCCCAGCGCACAGGCCTGATCCGTACGGCAAACCTCAATGGGCATTTTGAGCACATCGCTAAGGGTTTGCATCACGAACGGAGACTTGAGGGCAATCCCTCCGATTCCTATCACGTTATCAATCCGTACGCCCTGGCTCCTGAAACGTTCCACAATTGCCCTGGAACCGAAAGCGGTTGCCTCTACCAAAGCCTTAAAAATATGGGGGGCCGATGTGCCGAGTGTAATACCGGCAATGGCACCTTTGAGCAACTGGTTGGCATCGGGTGTGCGGCGGCCGTTCATCCAGTCGGTGGCAATGAGCGTGCTTTCTTCCACCGGGATCTTCTCTGCCCGGGCGGTCAGGGCCGGGATGATTTTTTCTGAAAGCTCATCGGAAAGGTCTGCATCGGGCAGCAGTTCTTTAAGAGGAAACTCCAGTATTCTTTTGAACCAGGCATAAACGTCTCCGAATCCTGACTGACCGGCTTCAAGACCTATCATCCCCGGAATAACGGATCCGTCCACCTGGCCGCAGATCCCCCGGATAAGGGAAGATCCTATTTCCTGGTAGGAAGCGACCATGATGTCACAGGTGGATGTGCCTATGACCCGGACAAACGTATGCGGGGTAATCCCTGCTCCCACAGCTCCCATGTGGCAGTCAAAGGCACCTCCCGCCACTACCACATCGGTACTGAGGCCCAGCCGGTCGGCCCACTCGGAAGTCAGGGTGCCTACCGGTTTATCGGCAGTAAAAGTGTCTTCAAAAAGTTTGTCCCGGTAACCGCTGAGCAACGGGTCAAGCGCAACAAGGAAATCTTCTTCCGGCAGACCACCCCAACCGGCGTGCCACATGGATTTGTGGCCCTGGGCGCAGCGGCTTCTGACTATGTCTGAAGATTTTTTAACTCCGGTGAGCAATGCCGGCATCCATTCGCAGTGTTCAACAATGGAATAGGCTTTTTCGCGTACTGCTTTGTCTTCCCGGAGAATATGCAACGCCTTGGCCCAGAACCACTCGGAAGAATATATGCCTCCTTCGTAAGCCGTGTAGTTGATCTTCCAAGTACTGCAAAGCTTGTTGATTTCATCCGCCTCGGCAATGGCCGTGTGGTCTTTCCAAAGCACAAACATGGCATTCGGATTTTCCGCAAATTCCGGCAGGAGGGCCAGCGGGGTACCGGTCTCATCGGTAAATACAGGGGTGCTTCCCGTGGTGTCAAAAGCAATCCCGACCACATTAGAGGCGGTGCCGGCGGGAGCCAGCGAAAGGGCTTCTTTTACCGTTTCTTTAAGCACTTCAATATAATCCAGCGGATGTTGACGGTATCTGTTGGCCGAGGGCAGACAGTATTTGCCCTCCATCCAGCGTGGATAGTATTTTACAGAAGTAGCCACCGTTTCTCCGGTATGCGCGTTTACAATAACCGCACGGGCGGAATCGGTACCGTAATCCAGTCCAATTACAAATTTATCCATACTAAGAAAGCGCTTTATTCAACATGTAATAGATCTCGTTCAGCTGCAGGTCTTTCTTAAAAGAATCGACAGTGGTGTTTTCATCAATCACTACCAATTCTATGCCTGCCATTTCAGCGTAATCCTGCATGTATTCAACAGACAGGTCGTATGAAAAGGCGGTATGATGGGTTCCCCCGGCAAGGATCCAGCAACTGGTTCCCACTTCAAAATCGGGACGCGGGATCCAAAGAGAGGAGGCTACCGGCAGTTTGGGAAGCGATTTGGATTTGATGCAATCCACTTTATTCACTATCAGGCGGAAACGGTTTCCCATATCAATAATGGTAGATGCAATTCCTTCACCGTCTTTTGATGTGAATACCAGCCGGGCAGGGGCGTTCTTGCCGCCGATACCCAGCGGATGTACCTCCAGACGGGGTTTTTTGTTGGCCAATAAAGGAGAAACTTCCAGCATGTGTGCCTGGAGTATGGCACTCTTTTTACCGTCAAAATGAATGGTATAGTCTTCCATGAAAGAACATCCTTTAGGCATACCCTGGCTCATAAACCAAACGGTACGTGTGAGAGCGGCTGTTTTCCAGTCACCTTCGGCTCCAAAGCCGTATCCTTCAGCCATCAGGCGTTGGCAGGCAAGTCCCGGAAGCTGGTCCAGTCCGGCCAGATCATCAAAATTGGTAGTGAAAGCTTTGGCTCCTTTTTCTTCCAAGAACCGCCGCAGGGCAATTTCCTCACGGGCAGCCCGGAGTACCTGATCACGGTCTTTTCCGCCTTCTTTGCAGTTATCGGCTACCAGGTATTGGGTTTCGTATTCGGCCACCAGCGCAGCCACTTCTTCATCTGTGACCTGTGATTGCACGGCTACCAGCTCGGCAATGGGGCAATAATCCACGTGATACCCCAGTCGCATTTCAGCTTCCACTTTATCTCCGTCGGTGACGGCCACATTGTTCATCTGGTCCCCAAAGCGAATGATTCTCATATCGTGTGCATCGGCCCAGGCGGCTGCAACGCGCATCCAAACGGCAATCTTTTCCTGTGCTTTTTCATCCTGCCAGTGACCAGCCACTACTTTACGGTTTTTACGCATGCGGGTTACCATATGTCCGAATTCACGATCCCCGTGTGCACTCTGGTTGAGGTTCATAAAGTCCATATCTATCTTATCCCACGGAATCTCTTTGTTAAACTGGGTATGAAAATGAAGCAAGGGTTTCCTGAGTGCCTGCAGTCCGTGGATCCACATTTTTGCAGGGGAGAAAGTATGCATCCAGGTTATGATTCCTATGCATTTTTCACAATTATTGGCTTCTTTAAAAGTGGCCGTTACCTCTTTTTCTGAATTTACAGTTCCTTTATAAACGACTTTCACGGGAAGGTTTCCCGAATCGTTCAAACCTTTTACCATTTGGTTGGAATGAGCATCTACGGCAATGACCGCATCTCCTCCATACAGAAGCTGGGCTCCAGTTACAAACCATACTTCAAAATTTTCGAATGCCATAATTATATATTTTTAGATTTAGATTTTTACAAAGGAAAGAAAAATGGTTATGCAGGGAATGAAATAAGAATTCATTTTTATACAAAAATAGTCCATTAGGAAGCTAAAAATATATATTTTCTTCATATTTGAATATCAAATAACAACCTAAAATGCTATAAATATGATAAAACTATTAGCTGTAACATTGCTATCTCTTACAATTCATGGTTATCCCATTGATCCAGTGCCTTTTACTGCTGTAAAAGTAACGGATGCATTCTGGGGACAGCGTCTGAAAGCCAGCCGTGAGGTCACCGTACCTCTTGCTTTCAGCAAATGTGAGGAAACCGGTCGTTATGATAATTTTGTAAAAGCTGCACATCCCGGCATTGAAAACGAAGTGAAAGGGTACTCTTTTGATGACACCGATGTATATAAAACCATAGAAGGAGCCAGCTACCTGCTGCAGACCTATCCAGATAAAAAACTGGAAGCATACATAGACAGTGTTTTGGTGCTGGTAGCTGCCGCCCAGGAGACAGACGGGTACCTTTACACGGCCCGAACCATGAATCCCCAAAACCCGCATGAGTGGGCCGGGAATAAGAGATGGGAAAAAGTAGAAGAACTGAGCCACGAATTTTACAACCTGGGGCATATGGTGGAAGGAGCCATTGCCCATTACCAGGCTACCGGTAAAAGATCTTTCCTGGATGTTGCCATTCGCTATGCCGATTGTGTTTGCCGGGAAATCGGCGGGGATCCGGGACAGATCATTGCCGTTCCGGGGCACCAGATTGCCGAGATGGCACTTGCCAAACTGTACCTGGTTACCGGAGATGAAAAATACCTGGAACAGGCTAAATTTTTTCTGGATAAACGCGGATACACTTCCCGCAAAGATTTCTACAGCCAGGCTCATAAACCAGTTATTGAACAGGAAGAAGCAGTGGGTCACGCGGTACGGGCTGCTTATATGTATTCCGGTATGGCAGATGTGGCGGCACTTACGGGAGATAAGTCCTATATTGATGCAATTGACCGGATATGGGAAAATATTGTAACAAAAAAATATTACATCACCGGCGGAATAGGGGCAACCAATCATGGAGAAGCTTTCGGAGAGAATTATGAATTGCCCAATATGACTGCCTATTGCGAAACCTGTGCGGCTATTGGAAATGTATATGTGAATTACCGCCTGTTCCTTTTGCACGGAGAATCAAAATATTACGACGTTTTGGAACGTACGTTGTATAATGGACTCATTTCCGGCGTTTCGCTTGACGGAGGTACTTTCTTTTATCCGAATCCTTTGGAATCAGCCGGGCAGCATCAACGACAGCCCTGGTTCGGTTGTGCCTGCTGTCCTTCCAATATCAGCCGGTTCATACCTTCGTTGCCCGGATATATCTATGCCGTAAAAGATAACAGTCTTTATGTCAACCTTTTCATGTCCAATACGGTGACAACCGAAATAGGCGGTAAAAAAATGACCCTGAGCCAGGAAACCAATTATCCCTGGGACGGGGATGTTAAGATAACGATTGACAAAGCTACGGGCAAAGAGGTTGTTCTTAAGATTCGCATACCGGGCTGGGTGGAAAATTGTCCTGTTCCCGGTGATCTTTACTCTTATTCAGATAATAAGAACCCCGCTTACCGTGTTACGGTGAACGGAATTGAGGTAAACGGGACTCTTTGTGACGGGTATTTTTGTATTGACAGGAAATGGAAGAAAGGCGATTGCGTTGATGTTCATTTTGATATGGAAGTCCGTACCGTTATTGCTAATGAAAATGTGGCCGCCGACAAAGGCCGGGTGGCCGTGGAAAGAGGCCCCATTGTTTATTGCGCCGAATGGCCCGATAATGATTTTGACCTGGGCAGCGTGCTCCTGAACCGCGATCCGGAATTCAATGTGGTTCCCACCCCGGAAAAATTATACGGTATAAATCAGGTGGAAACACCGGCACAGGTCCTGGGTTACAACAAAGACGGCCGCCTTGTCACCAAAGAAGTAAACCTTACGCTCATCCCTTATTATGCCTGGGCTCACAGGGGTGCCGGATCCATGATGGTGTGGCTGCCATGGGAAGTCAGCGCAACAAAACCCACTCCACGATGAAACAAAAAATATTCATTGTCAGCTCCATTTTGCTCCTTAGCAGTTTCGTTTCTTTTGCACAGGGAACGGTGGAAGATTATAAAAGAGCCTATGCATTGGCCAAGACTTTTGGCCGTGAAAATGTTTTCTATTCTGACGTTATGCCCGTATGGATAACGAACACAAATTCATTCTGGTACGTACGGAATACACCCCGGGGACGTATCTATGTGGTAACAGATGCGAATAAAAAGAAGCGCACTCCGTTATTTGATCACAAAATCCTGGCTGCTTCATTGGCTAAAGCTTCAGGGAAGGAAGTCCCGGCTGATAAACTGATGCTGCAGCGACTGCGGGTTAACCCTTCCATGGATACATTGAATTTCATTTTTGAACATCAGAACTGGACGTATTATGCAAAGACGAAAAGTCTGAAAAATGAAGGTGAGATTTCCGTACCTCCTCCGGGGCCCCATTGGACAGTAGTTGATGAAGAAAAAAACGGAGCACCCGTTGTTTCGCCTGACGGCAAACTTTCCGCTTTCATTAAAGACAATAACATTTATATAAAAGAAATTGCAACCGGTCAGGAAAAACAGGTAAGTATAGACGGAACGGCCGGTAACTATTATTCATCTTACATAACCTGGGCTCCCGACTCAAAAAAACTGGCTGCCAATAAAATCAGATCGGCAGAGAAACGGTTCATTTATTATGTGGAATCATCTCCCGAAAGCCAGTTGCAACCCATACTGCACGAATTGGAATATGCCAAACCCGGAGACGAACTGCGTTTCAAGCTTCCGTGCGTATTTAACATAGAGGAAGGTGCTTCCTATGCGGCTCCTGAACAATCCATTTCACCTCAATATGAAATCGGGAACCTTGAATGGAACAAAGAGGGGACTGCCGTTATTTTTGATTTTAACCAAAGAGGACACCAGCGTTACTGCATTTATGAATTATCTGCAGAAAACGGAACCCTTCGTACCTTAATTGAAGAAACAAGCAAGACGTTCGTCAATTATACGCGTTATTTCAGGCAAAATCTAAAAAACGGGAATGAGATTATCTGGATGAGCGAAAGAGACAACTGGAATCATCTGTATTTGTACGATGTGCAAACAGCTTCGGTTAAAAACCAGATTACCAAAGGAGAGTGGTATGTGAGAAATGTGATTCATGTGGATGAAGACTCCCGCACTATCTGGTTCACCGCCAACGGGATGGTCCCGGATGAGGATCCTTATCTGGTCAGGTATTACCGGATTGGTTTTGACGGAGAAGATTTGACCTGCCTCACTCCCGAAGAAGGGAATCACCAGGCCTGGTTCTCTGAAGACATGAACTTCCTGGTTGATGTATATTCCATGGTGGACAAAGCACCTGTGGCTGTTTTGAGAAGTGCTGTTGATGGCCGTATTATCATGGAACTTGAAGAAGCCGATATATCCGGTTTACTTGAGAACGGATGGAAGGCTCCTGAAGTATTCACGGCAAAAGGACGCGACGGTAAAACCGATATCTGGGGCATTATTATTCGCCCGGTAAATTTTGATCCTTCCCGCAAATACCCGGTTATTGAATATATTTATTCCGGTCCGGGCAGCCATTATGTTCCCAAGAGTTTTATTTCTTACAATTGGAACATGACATCTTTGGCCGAGTTGGGATTCATTGTAGTGCAGATTGACGGGATGGGGACTTCTTTCCGTTCCAAGGCTTTTGAAGAAGTATGTTTCAGAAATCTTGCCGATTCGGGATTCCCGGACAGAAAACTCTGGATCAAAGCGGCTGCAGAAAAATATCCCTATATGGATATCGATCGGGTAGGTATATTCGGAGCTTCTGCAGGAGGGCAGGAATCTACTACGGCCGTGCTGCTTCATCCGGAATTCTATAAAGCAGCTTATTCATCCTGCGGATGCCACGACAACCGCATGGATAAAATATGGTGGAATGAACAGTGGCTTGGCTATCCGGTTGGAGAACAGTATGTTGCAGGGTCGAATGTTGAAAACGCCCATTTGTTGGAGCGTCCCCTGATGCTTGTGGTTGGTGAGATGGATGATAACGTAGATCCGGCTTCCACCATGCAGGTTGTTGATGCCCTGATTAAAGCCAATAAGGATTTTGAACTGGTTGTGTTGCCCGGGGTTCGTCATACGATGGGCGAATCTTACGGGGAACATAAAAGATATGACTTCTTTGTACGTCATCTGTTACATGTAGATCCTCCCAAATGGCAGGAATTGGAATAATTATTATGAAAAAAATATTATTTCTGTTATTGTTCTTAGTTTCTCTGTATGCTTGTGAGAAATCCGGTGGATCTTCAAAAATCATTAGCACAGATTTTCAACATTACATTCTTGAAGGTTACGATATTACTTCTATAGCATTTGACAACCAGGGAAATGCATGGATGGGTACTTTTAATGCTTTTTCGCCCGGAGCCGTTAACAAACCCGAATTAATTAAACATAACATAGAATCAAACAGTACCGTTATTTATAATGCTTCCAATTCATTGATTAAAGATTCAATTATTATTTGGGATATTGCAGTTGACAATAAAAACAACGTTTGGATTGGCTGTGACGGGTTGATAAAATTTGATGGCATTGATTTTACAAAATATTGTCCCGGGAATACAATTATTCCGGAAGATTTTATTACTTCAATAGCCGTTGATTCTAAAGACAATATCTGGTTTTCCTCCAGCAGAGTTGCCAGTGGAGGTTTAGGAGTGTATAATGGCTCAAATTGGAATGTTTACACTCCACTGAATTCTGCCTTATCTATGAATGGAATATCAAGTATTGCTGTTGATCACAATGACAATATCTGGCTTGCGCAATTTGGACATTTTGGTGAGGCTTGTTTGGTTAAAATCAATGATAATACATGGACTGAATATTTGAAAGAAGAATTAGCATCACCTCCGGCCAAATTGCGCAATATTGCAATAAATAGCAAGAACCGGGTTTGTGCAGTATTGGATTACACCCTAGATAATCCTGATTATTCAATCCAAAGAGATCAAATCATTATATTTGATGGTTTAGATAGTAAACAATTAGAGAATCCCGGTTTTGACAGTATTAAAGGAATCATTGTCGACAATGATGATAATATTTGGTGTGTTATTTCTAATATTAATGAAGAATTTCGGGGTAGCAGCCTGGCGATCTATGATGGAAGTGATTGGTTAATTGATAGTATGACATTTAGAAATACCAGGATCGAAACTATTGTTCAGTCAAAAGATAATAATATATGGTTAGGTACAGCAAATGGCGTATATACAAACAAACACTAGTTCAATATATTTAATAAACCTATGAAAATTAAACTATTAGCCCGATGCGTAGCCTTTGTGTCCATTTTTCTTTTCTGCGCTTGCACACAGAGTACATCATCAACGGTTTCGGGATTGTATCCCAACAACTTCAATGCAGAAAAGGACGGACAAAAAACAGGTCTGTACATATTAAAAAACGATAAGGGAATAGAAGTATGTGTAACAAACTTCGGTGGACGCGTTGTCTCTATTATGGTTCCCGATAAAGAAGGTGTTTTGAGGGATGTAGTCCTTGGATTCGACAATGTGGCCGATTATATGGAAATTCCTTCGGATTTTGGTGCTTCCATTGGGAGGTTTGCCAACAGGATAGCCCAGGGACGTTTCATCCTGGACGGTACCGTCTACGAATTGCCAAAAAACAATTTCGGACATTGCCTGCATGGTGGTCCCAACGGATGGCAATATAAAATCTATGAAGTGGAAAAGGTAACAGAAAATTCCATTACACTTGTGATGAATTCTCCTGACGGAGACGAATCATTCCCCGGGAACCTGACAGCTAAGGTTACTTATACCGTGACCCCGGAGAATGCTCTGGAGATAGATTACCGGGCTACCTCGGATCAACCCACGATCATAAATATGACGAATCATTCCTATTTTAATCTGAGCGGTAACCCGCTTAACCTTGTCCTTGATCATGTCCTTTATATTAATGCTTCAAGTTATACTCCGGTAGGTCGAACCCTCATACCTACCGGTGAAATGTTGACTGTTGCAGGTACACCTATGGATTTCACCATACCAAAAGCAATAGGAACAGATATTGACAATACGGAATACGAACAGATCATGTTCGGGAACGGGTACGATCATAACTGGGTATTGGATACGAAGGGAGACAAGAGTGTAGTGGCAGCTACTTTGTATTCACCCGTAAGCGGTATAAAAATGGATGTCTATACAGACGAGCCCGGAATCCAGGTATATTCAGGCAATTTCCTGAACGGAACAGTAAAAGGAAAGAACGGCATAACCTACCAAAGACGTGCTGCCGTATGTCTTGAAACACAGCATTATCCCGATTCACCTAACCGTCCTGAGTGGCCAACGGTTGTCCTGAGACCCGGAGAAACGTATAAAAGCCATTGCACATATAAATTTAGTACAGTAACCTTTTAATAATCAATTGTATGCAACTACTAGATTGGCTCGTAATTTTTATTTTCGCACTGGTGTTGGTAGGGATCGTTGTATGGGTGGTAAAAAAGAAAGCGAAAGATTCTAAAGATTATTTTCTGGGCGGACGCGATATAACATGGCTTGCCATTGGGGCGTCAATTTTTGCTTCCAATATTGGTTCTGAACACCTTATAGGTTTGGCCGGAGCAGGAGCTTCCAGCGGTATGGCAATGGCTCACTGGGAGATTCAGGGCTGGATAATCTTATTGTTGGGATGGGTTTTTGTTCCGTTTTATTCACGCAGCATGGTCCTGACTATGCCGGAATTCCTGGAACGCCGTTACAACAAAGAATCCCGAACCATATTATCTGTGATTTCAATGGTTAGTTACGTGCTTACCAAGGTAGCCGTGACTGTTTACGCAGGAGGACTTGTTTTCCAACAGGTATTCGGCATAGAAGAGCTCTGGGGTATTGACTTCTTCTGGATATCAGCCATTGGATTAGTCCTAATAACGGCGTTGTACACAGTTTTGGGAGGTATGAAATCTGTTTTATATACCTCTGTCCTTCAAACTCCTATCTTGCTTATTGGATCCCTGGTTATTGTGGTTCTTGGATTAAGAGCAGTAGGAGGCTGGGAAGAAGTTCTTGCAATATGCGGAGCAACTCCTGTAAACGAATACGGTGATACCATGGTCAATCTTATGAGGAACAATGGTGACCCTGATTTTCCATGGCTGGGAGCCCTGGTGGGTTCTGCCATTATTGGGTTCTGGTATTGGTGTACAGATCAATATATTGTACAGCGTGTCCTGTCCGGTCGCAATCAGAAGGAATCGCGCAGGGGTGCCATATTCGGAGCCTACCTTAAACTGTTGCCCGTATTTCTGTTCCTGATTCCCGGTATGATTGCATTTGCGATGTCCCAGAAAGGTGTTATAATAAACGGGGAACAATTTGTTCTCAATACGGCTGATACGGCTTTTCCGCAACTTGTTGCCACTTTGCTGCCGGCCGGGATCAAGGGTATGGTAGTATGCGGTATCCTGGCGGCCCTCATGAGTTCACTGGCGTCGTTGTTTAATTCTTCGGCTATGCTTTTTACCATAGATTTCTACAAGCGTTTCAAACCCGAAACTACGGAAAAGAAACTGGTCCGTATTGGTCAAATCGCAACCGTTGTGATTGTGATTCTGGGAATATTGTGGATACCTGTTATGAGAAGCATAGGAGATGTGCTTTATACTTATTTGCAGGACGTTCAGTCGGTTCTGGCGCCAGGTATTGCTGCCGCATTCCTTATGGGGATCATATGGAAACGTACCAGTGCAAAAGGCGGTATGTGGGGTTTAATCACTGGATTTATAATAGGACTTACCCGTCTGGGCGCAAAAGTATTTTATACCAGTGTGGAAACGGCAAATCATTCAGGTCTTTTCTATAATGTTTTCTATGAAACCAACTGGCTGTTCTTCTGCGGCTGGATGTTTCTGTTTTGTATTTTAGTAATTGTTATGGTGAGTCTCTTTACAAAGGCTCCCCAGCCGGCTCTGATACAGGGGCTGGTGTTCGGGACTGCGACAGGTAAAGAAAAAGCCGAGACAAGAGCCAGCTGGAATGCCTGGGATATCATTAACACATTGATTATTCTTGGAATAACAGCTGCTTTCTATTGGTATTTTTGGTAATTTAGCAACATGTTGGAATCATTAAAAGAACAAGTATATAAGGCCAATCTCATGTTGGTGGAACATGATCTGGTCATCTTTACCTGGGGAAATGTATCAGCCATTGACCGGAAATCGGGACTGGTTGTGATAAAACCTTCGGGAGTAAGTTACCGGGAC
The DNA here is from genome assembly GCA_035380845.1 of Bacteroidales bacterium. Classification (GTDB taxonomy): domain Bacteria; phylum Bacteroidota; class Bacteroidia; order Bacteroidales; family UBA932; genus DMER64. Next base: position 12,138 of record DAOSXZ010000013.1, read on the forward strand.
ATGACTGCCGCACAGATGGTGGTTGTAAATATGGAAGGAGATGTAGTGGAGGGGGATCTGAGGCCATCCTCGGATACCCCCACCCACATTGCCCTGTACCATGCCTTTGAAGGTGTAGGAGGCATAGTCCATACGCATTCGGTGTATGCAACTTCCTGGGCTCAGGCCGGTGTTGACCTTCCCAATATCGGGACTACACACTCGGATTATTTTCACCGGGCCATTCCTTGTACAGATGATATGACACCTGCTCAAATCAAAGGGAATTATGAAAGGGAAACCGGGAACGTGATCATTGAACGTTTCAGAGAAATGGATCCGTTGCATACTCCGGCAGTCCTTGTGAAAAACCACGGACCGTTTACCTGGGGAACAGATCCGTTTAAGGCGGTGGAAAATGCCGTAGTACTGGAACAAGTGGCAAAAATGGCCGCATTGGCATTCTCTATAAATCCTTCACTGGAAATGAATCCTCATTTAATTGAAAAGCACTTTGAACGCAAACACGGACCGGGTGCTTACTATGGACAAAAATAACCTTGAATGACTAAGAAAGCATTAGTAGCGTCGGGAATTTTACTACTCTTTTGTTTTATTTCAATAAATCGTATTAAGGCGGAACCAAAAACTTTCCGGTTTCGCCGTTTTACCGTTGAGCAAGGCCTTGCCTCCAACACTGTAAGAAGTCTTTACCAGGATTCGCGTGGATTTATTTGGTTTGGGACTGCTGAAGGGCTGAACTGCTTTGACGGACGAAATATTACCCGTCACAGAATTGTATGTAAAGATGAAAATGAGTTCGAGACTGATTATGTGGGAGCGTTGTATGAAGACCCCAAAGGAAAGTTATGGATAGGAACGGAAATAGGAGTATGTATATACGATATCCGGAATAATCTTACCGTAAAACTGGAAGCGCAAACAGAAGAAGGAGCGTTTATTAATTCACTGGTAAGTAACATAGTAGAAGATAAAGACGGAAACCTGTGGATATCATCCCAGTACCAGGGTATATTCAGATACAATCCCGAAACAAAAGTACTTAAACTGTTTCAAATTGATGCATTTCAGAATTACATTCATACCATTTTAGTAGATTCTGAAAACAATATATGGTTATCCGGTGGTTTCGAACATAACCTTGCCAGGTTAGACAAAAAAAACGATGTGTTTGTGATCTTTAACCTGAAAAGTAAGGATAAAGAATGTGTGTCCCGTATCCTTGATATTTACCAGGACGCTTCAGGTAATTTTTGGTGCGGTACCTGGGATTCCGGTTTACAAATCATGGATACTTATTCAGGGGAAGTAATGCCGGTCCGGATAAATTCCGATGGCAGTCACCTGATGCATATTCACAGCATTATGGAAATTGCTCCAAACCAATTATTGATTGGTTCAGACGATGGCATGACCTGGTATAATTCGGCTACCGGGGAGCACTCACATCATCTGCCCAGCGAGAAAGATCCTGCATCAATATCCAACAAATTTGTATATCCCATTCTGCCAGACAAGGAAGGAGGTATATGGATAGGGACTTATTACGGTGGAGTAAATTATATTTCCCCAAACAACGGACAGTTTGAAGGCACTTCCTGTGCAGAGTACACCCATTCCGCAAGTGGCAATATCATAAGTCGTTTCTGTGAAGATTCCCTGGGCAATATTTGGATTGCTTCTGATGACTGTGGTCTTGTGTATTATTCCCCCCATAACGGACAAACAAGGCACTACATGCCACAACCCGGTAAAAACAGTCTTTCATACCACAACGTGCATGCATTATGCTTTGATGACGATGAACATCTGTGGATTGGTACGTATTCAAGAGGTCTGAATATCCTGAATGTACGAACCGGCTTTTTCAAGCATTATATGAGAAGCGATTCCGAACATTCTTTGGATGACAATGGTGTTTATTCAATTTTCAAGGACAAAGACAACAACATGTGGGTTGGAACTATGACCGGGTTGAATATATATGACCGTCGGGTCGATGGATTCAGACTTATCCGTGAGTTAGGTGTGACGACTATTGATATAAAACAAGATAAAGACGGTTTTATTTGGTTCGCCACTTTTGGAAAAGGACTTATTCGGTACAACCCTGATAACGAACAATGGAATACCTACCTGGTAAAGCCGCCCAACACCAAAATAATGGGCAATCATGTAAACAGTATTTGCATTGATTCAGATAACCAAATGTGGGTGGGAACTGAAAGCGGCCTGTGCAAATATGATAAAGAGGCCGATTCACTTATGTTGTATCAACTTGATATTCCAAGCAATAACATTCAATGTGTCATTAGTGACAACCACCTTCTCTGGCTTACCACTTCTAATGGAATGGCCTGTTATTCTCCCGAAACGGGCCATTTGAAATTGTTTACCACAATTGACGGACTTCAAAGCAATTCTTTTATGGTGAGCTCCGGGCTGAAAGCTTCCAACGGCAAGATATATTTTGGGTCCATCAACGGTTTTAATGCCTTTTATCCCTATAGGATCAAGCTCAACAATTATGTTCCACCCGTTATGATTACGCGGCTGGATATTTCCAACAAAGCAGTTCCTGTTTCAGAAGACGGGCCTTTGAAAGAGGCGGTAAGTTATTGTCCCGACATTGATCTTACGCATAAGGATGATGTAGTAACCATACATTATGCCGCGTTAAGCTACTGTTCACCTGAACAAAATATGTACGCTTACAAACTTGAAGGATTTGACAGAGACTGGAATTATGTCGGGAAACAGAACCGTGTGACATACACCAGCCTGCCTGCCGGAGATTATATTTTTCACATTAAGGGATCAAATAATGACGGACTCTGGAATGAAACAGGGACTTCGTTAAATATTACCATTCATCCTCCCTTGTATCTTACACTGCCCTTTAAGATCATGTACTATTTGTTGGCATTATTCACAATATTGGGAACAATCCGCTTCTTTGTGAAAAATGCAGAAAAGCGTCACAAACTGAAGATTCAGACGATCAACCAGGAAAAAGAAGTAGAGTTGCACAATGCAAAGATCAATTTCTTCACTAACATAGCACACGAGATAAGGACTCCTGTTTCACTTATTCTTGCTCCGTTGGAAAAAATCATGTCTTCAGACGATCCTGTTCCTGAGCCAATAAGAGAGAACATTGATATTATTGACCGAAACAGCAGGCGACTGCTGTTCCTGGTTAACCACCTGTTGGATTTCAGAAAGATAGAACAAAACGGGGAAGAGAACATGTGTTTTACTTCTCTGAATATTTACGAACTGTTGATTGATATCAAAGAGCGTTTTGATCCTGCCATGATCCAATCAGGAATTGACTTTGTATTCAATTGTCCGATAACCAATTTGACTGCAATGGTTCATTACGAATCCATCGTTAAATTGGTAAGCAATTTATTGACAAACGCGAACAAATTTGCCAAGAGCCGGGTGGAGCTTTCCTGTGTTTTGTTGTCTGAAGGCCATGATTTCCAAATTTGTGTATCTGATGACGGTTGCGGAATCAAAAAAGAAGAAAAAGAGCTGATATTCAAACCCTTCTATCAATCACAACAACATATTGGAGGGACCGGGATAGGATTGAGCATTGTTCATAAAATAGTACAGTCGCATAAAGGGACCATAGATGTTATTTCTGAACCGGGAAATGGGAGTGAGTTCATAGTTACCCTTCCCGTTGTCCAGAAAGAAACAATGACAGAGGGAATATCCGGAACAAATCAATCACAAGATAAGTTGCCCCGGGATATTCTCTCAGAAATATCCCTGCAGGACTCCGCAAAAAACAAACCCTTAATGTTGATTGTAGAAGATAACGACCAAATGCTGGATTTTTTAGCTGACAGTTTTTCTGACGAATATCGGATTCTTAAGGCTAATGACGGTCAGCAAGCGTTGGATTTGTTAAAAAACAACCCGGTTTCCATAGTAATTAGTGATTGGATGATGCCCAATATGGACGGAGCAGAATTATGTAAAGCAATTAGGAATAACACACATACCAGTCATATTCCTTTCATTCTCCTGACAGCTAAAACAGGAGACGAGGCCCGGGTTGACAGTATGAATTGCGGAGCGGATGCACATATTGAAAAACCTTTTTCCATCCGTTACCTGAAGGCTTGTATCAGGAACCTGAGGGAACTCAGAAATATGCTCATGCATAAATACTCCAAAATGCCCCTGGTGCCAATAAGTTCAATAGCTAACAATTCCAATGAAGAGCATTTTCTGAACCGTATGAATGAAATTATTGGACAGAATTTTTCCAACCCGGAGCTTTCTGTTGATTTCCTGGCCAGGGAACTCTGCGTAAGCCGTTCCGGATTATTTGCAAAGATAAAGAGTCTTACAGAAGCCACTCCGAATGAACTTATTCAAATAGTACGCCTTAAAAAAGCGGCGGTTTTGTTGTTGGAAAATAAATACACTGTTAGTGAGGTCAGCTATATGGTGGGATTCAACAACCCTTCCTATTTCGCCAAATGTTTTCAGAAGCAATTTGGGATAAATCCGGGTGAATTTGCACGCTCCCAGAAGTAAACATCTTTCTAATATCTAAAAACTCAAGTCTCTGCGGGCAGAAAAAAACGTCACAATAATCCAGAAGAACCAAAAAATAGTCTAGGCGTGTACTATCTTTTTATTCTTATGGATTATAGTTCGATGGCCGTTTTTTATTTCCTGTAACCTTTGTATAAACCATTATAAATATATCCATAAACGATGAAAAAACTATCATTTCGAAAGAAAGTCATGCTTATTGCAGGAGGAATTGTAATCTTCTGTGCCGGTTGCAGTACATCAGATTCTTCTGTAAATAAGATTCAGGAAGTTCCTTTTACTAAAATTCATTTTAATGATATTTTCTGGGCCCCCAGAATTGAAGTGAACAGAACTGTTTCCATTCCTTCTGCTTTCTACCAATGTGAAATAAACGGACGTTTTGACAATTTTGCCATAGCCGGTGGTTTAATGAAAGGAGAACACCGGGGTGATTTTTCTTTTGATGATACAGACCCATACAAAGTTATTGAAGGGGCATCATACTCACTTGCAGCCAAATACGATCCAAAACTGGACCATTATCTTGATAGTGTTATTAATATTATTGCCGCTGCACAGGAACCTGACGGGTACCTCACTACTTGTGTAACAAACAAAGTTGAAAGGTTATCGGGGTGGTGGGGATCTTCCCGCTGGGAGAAGATAAACAGCCATGAATTGTATAATAGCGGACATATGTATGAATCTGCTGTAGCTCATTATCTGGCAACAGGAAAAAGAAATTTTTTGGATGTAGCCATAAAAAATGCAGATCTGATTTGTGAAGTGTTTGGTCCCAACGAAGGCCAGAAACATGTTCCCTCCGGTCATCCTATTGTAGAAATGGCATTGGCAAAACTCTACAAAGTAACGGGAGAGGAAAAATACCTGGACCTGGCCAAATACTTTGTGGAAGAAACAGGGCGCGGAACTGATGGACATAAACTCAATCCGTACAGCCAGGATCATATGCCCATTCTTCAGCAGGAAGAAATCGTCGGACATGCTGTCCGGGCAGGCTATCTTTATTCCGGAGTCGCTGACGTGGCCTCATTACAAAACGATAAAGAGTATTTCAATGCCTTATGCCGCATCTGGGATAATATGGCAGGTAAAAAGCTTTATATAACCGGAGGCATAGGATCCCGTGCACAGGGAGAGGGATTCGGCCCCAATTATGAATTGCACAATCACGATGCCTACTGTGAAACGTGTGCTTCCATTGCCAATGTTTACTGGAACTACAGGATGTTTCTGGCAACGGGAGATGCAAAGTATATGGATGTACTGGAACGCGCCTTGTACAACGGCGTCATTTCCGGAGTTTCTTTAAAAGGTGATGAATTCTTTTATGACAATCCGCTTGAATCAATGGGGCAGCATTTGCGCCAGCCATGGTTTGGATGTGCTTGTTGCCCGGGAAATGTTACCCGGTTCATGGCTTCTGTCCCCGGTTACATGTATGCTGTGCAGGGAAGTGACATTTTTGTAAACCTTTATATTCAGGGTACTGCACAGGTAGAGACTGCTGCCGGTGAGGTTTCATTGGAACAGGTAACAAAACATCCATGGGAAGGCAACGTGAAATTGACGGTTAATCCTGCAGATGACACAAAATTTACTCTTAAACTCAGAATTCCGGGTTGGGCACAAGATGCTCCGGTTCCCACAGACTTGTATTCTTTTGTAAACGGGAAAGGAAAATATACCATCACCGTCAATGGAAAAAAGGTTACACGGAAGCCCAAAAAAGGCTATGTAAACATAGAAAGGATATGGTCAAAAGGCGATGTGGTTGAAATTGAGTTTCCTATGGAAGTGCGTCAGATCAAAGCCCATGAAGCGGTAGTGGATGACAGGGGAAAACTGGCTGTGCAACGCGGCCCAATTGTATATTGTATAGAAGGAAAAGATCAGCATGACAGCACCGTGTTCAACAAATACATACCTGAAAATACATCTTTTGAAACTCATTATGACAGTGAACTTCTGAATGGAGTTACTGTACTTACCGGGACCGCCATTCAGGTGGAAAGAAATGGTGTGGAAGAACAAGTGCCTTTTACAGCCATTCCTTATTCTACCTGGAACAACCGCGGCGCCGATGAAATGGCGGTATGGATCCCGCAAGCTGCCGGATATGCCCGTCCCAATCCCGAACCTACTATAGCATCCAGGGCCCGTCCTGCTGCTGTCAGATACAGGCGTTATCAAGACACCCCTGTTCGCGAAACAGGAGCGCTGGAAGAACTGAGAGGATGGTCATTCGGGTATAATGACCAATGGGATCCCCTGAACTCGGCAGACCGTTCAAAACCGTACCTCTACTGGTGGTTGCGCTTTGGTACCGAGGAGACTGTCGGTTATGTATTTGAAAAGTCCGAAAATGTGGGAAGTGTGGAAGTTTACTGGCTGGATTTTGACCATTACGATGGCAATTTCCGTGTGCCGGAAAGCTGGAAATTATATTATGAAAAAGACAACAAATGGTTCCAGGTTGAAGCCACAACCGAATATACAGTTCACAAGGACTGTTACAACAAGCTTGAATTTAAACCGGTTACCACTCGTGCGTTAAAACTGACCGCAAAATTGCAGGAAGGAGAATCCGGCGGGATAATAGAATGGAAAGTCAACGAACCCAACCTATAAATAATTAATCTAATAAAAACCAGAAAATGAATGTAAAAACTATTCTCAATCAGATGACTATTAATAAAGTCATACTGAGAGCGGTTGTATCAGTTCTTCTGATTGCATGGATTGGCATTTCAGCGGCGGACGTTTATGCTGCTGATGCTCCCCAATCTTTTAAAGTTTCCGGTCTTGTTACAGACGCAAACGGAGAACCGGTCATCGCTGCCAACATTTTTGAACCTGGTACGCATAATGCTACCGTTACTGATGCGGACGGAAAATATGTTATTGACGTTTCAGGTCCGCAGGCTACGATCTCCATTTCTTACATTGGTTATTCAACACAAATGGTAGACGTATCTGGCAGAGGTTATATTGAAACAGTTCTTGTGGAAGACCAGCAGTACCTGGACGAGTTGGTTGTTATTGGTTACGGTTCTCAGAAAAAGAGCGATGTAACCAGCTCAGTAGCCAGTGTTAAATCTGAATCATTCAACAAAGGAGCCATCCTGGATGCCGGTCAGTTGGTGCAGGGAAAGGTTGCCGGTCTGCAGATCTCGTTACCCACCGGGGACCCAACAGCAAGTACTGCCGTTATGCTTCGTGGTACTTCTTCCCTTTTAGGATCTTCCACACCCCTTATTCTTGTTGATGGTGTCCCCGGGTCATTCGCTACAGTAGCTCCGGAAGACATCGAAAGCATTGATGTTCTGAAAGACGGTTCGGCAACCGCAATCTACGGAACACGCGGTACAAACGGAGTGATCATCATCACTACCAAGACCAGCCGACGGGATATGCCTACGTCCATCGAGTACAACGGATACGTTTCCATCTCTCACCAGCTTAAAAAAGCCGATTTCATGAGCGCAGAAGATCTTCGTTCGCGCTGGGCAGAAGGATGGTCATTTACCGGTGCTAATATTGAGGATTTCGGTGCCACCATAGACTGGCTTGACGAAATAAGCAGAACCGGTATTTCCAACGTGCATAACGTTACTTTGCGAGGCGGTTCAAGTCAGACCAGTGTACTGGCAAACGTAGCTTACGAAGATCGTGAAGGTACCTTCAAGGCTTCCGGGGCCACGAACCTGCGGGGCCGTATTGAGATCTCTCATAGAATGTTTGACAACAAGCTGATTACTAATGTGTCGGTTATTGCCAATGAGCGGAGAACCACTCCTTCTTTCAATACGAACGTTTACCGTTATGCTTGCATTCAAAACCCGACGCAACCCGTATACAATGAGGATGGTTCCTATGTAGAGCGTCCCGTATACTTTTACGATAATCCGGTTTCTCTTATCAATGAGACCATTGGTGAAGGCCGTTCGCGCAACCTGCGTTTTACCGGAAGTGTTGAATTCCGTCCCGTAGAAAGTTTTGCCGTAAAAGCCATGTACACCCGTAAGGGACAAAGCTACCTGAGCGGTTATTACAATACCAAAAAACATCCGAACACAACCGAATACGGTTACAACGGGTATGCTTCCCGTTATACTTCGGATTACATCAACAACCTGGCCGAGATCACGGCAGAATGGAATGAAAATTTCGGGAAGCATTATGTGACAGCTATTGTGGGATATAACTACGAAGATAACACGTCTCAGAATTACGGGGTATCCAACAGAAATTTCCCGACAGACGCCTATACCTACAACAATCTTGAAACCGGGATGGGTTTGACAGACGGAACTGCAACCATGTACTCCTATAAAGAATCAGATAAACTTATTGGAGTTTTTGCACGAGCCACATACAACTACGACGACCGTTACCTGTTAATGGTTTCCGCACGTCGTGAAGGTTCCTCAAAATTCGGGGCAAATCATAAATGGGGTACTTTCCCGGGCGTATCCCTGGGGTGGAGGCTCAACAATGAATCATTCATGAAAAATCTTACCTGGTTGGACAACCTGAAAATACGTGCAGGTTACGGGGTAACCGGTATCAATGTGGGTTCTCCGTATCTTTCTCTGTCTTCACTGTCCTATTCAGGTTATTTCCTGTACAACAACGAATGGATCAGCACCCTCACTCCGGTGCGTAATCCCAATCCGGATCTGCGTTGGGAAAAGAAACTGGAGTACAACCTGGGGATTGATTTTGACATGTTCGGGGGACGTTTGGGCGGTGCCATCGACCTGTATCGCAGAGACACCAAAGATGGTCTATGGGATTATTCAGTGCCCGTTCCTCCATATTTGTACGGATACATAACGGCTAACGTGGCTCAGATTCGCAATACAGGTCTTGAAGTGATGATTAACGCTATTCCTGTAAAAAACAACAACACGGAATGGAGCACAAACCTTTCTTATTCTACCAATAAAAACGAAGTAGTTTCTATTTCCAACGATCAGTTTTCCATGTCAACCGACTGGTTTACTGCGGGTCACACAGGCGAACCTATACAAACCACAACACACAGGGTGAAAGTGGGTGATCCTATCGGTAATTTTTACGGATTAAAATCAGTGGGTCTAAATGCAGATGGTAAATGGGTAGTAGAACGTTTAGTGAGAGATGACGAAGGCAATATAACCAATATCTACTACGATATAGCCGAGGATGCAGGAGACGAAGACTGGCAGGTCCTGGGCAACGGGGTCCCCAAACATTATCTGAATTGGAACAACTACTTCAGATACAAAAACCTGGACGTATCAGTTACCATGAGAGGTGCCTTCGGATTCCAGATCCTGAATTACCAGGAAATGTATTATGCCAATCCCACCATTCAGTACAATGTCCTGAACAGTGCTTTTGACAAGCATCCGGTAGTGGATATGGCAACCGGGCAACCTACGGGACAGGAAGTGTGCATTAACGATTATCAACGTTATGTCAGCAAGTATATAGAGGATGGCGATTATTGGAAGATAGACAACTTTACTATAGGGTATACTTTCAACACGTCTAAAATAAAGCATATTAGTAATATTCGTTTATATGGCTCCTGTTCCAATGTGTTTACATTCACTAAGTATACCGGTCTGGATCCTGAAGTCGGAATGACAGGGCTGAATGCCGGTACTGACAGCAGGGACAAGTATCCGACCATACGTTCCTATACTTTCGG
>DAOSXZ010000014.1:0-22254 GCA_035380845.1 Bacteroidales bacterium
GCAACACTTAAAGACAAAACGGCAGGAAAAGGCAGTGTTAAATGCATTCGCATGACCCGTTCAGAACGCAGCGGAGCCTATGTTTTTCAGGAAGATATCATTCCTGCTGACAAGGAAAAAGATTTTTTTGCAGCAAAATAATGCATTGTTCTGTTCATTCAAATGAATGAACCGCATATCTAATATGAGGCCGGCTAAAAGTGATTTTTAGCCGGCCTTATTTTTTTTTAACAGGTTCCGACTTTGCGGTATTGGAAACTCTCCCCCCGGAAGTGCCCCGGATTCTTCTTGTGTCTCACGCAAGCCCAGCAGTCGTTTGTAACCGCGAAACCTTCTTACCCAATACAATCCATTCACATCTTAGCTTCTTTTTGACGACAAACCATCGGAATTTTCACTTCCAGATCGCTTCCACTGCAAGGCATCAGGAGCTTTTTTTGTATGCCGAGGCTCCCGATGCTTTTCTGTGGCAGCAACCGGAATTTATGGTATTGATCCAGATATTGGACTGTTTTTGTGGAGGAACCTGGGATTTTCCGCAACTCATCCACATATAGGGCCATTTCTGTGGAGGAACCTGAGATTTTCCGCAACTCATCCACATGAAGAGCTGTTTTTGTGGAGGAACTTGGGATTTTCTACTTCCAGGTCGCTGCCACAACAAAGCATAGGGAGCTTTTTTTGTATGCCGAGGCTCCCGATGCTTTTCTGTGGCATTAATCGGAATTCTTGGCGTTGTTCGTTACTTGTACAAAGAATGACTTTTTAGTCGGCTATTTGTTACCCGTTGCACCTTGCTTTTTCTTATATTTGCACTCTTATGCACAATAATATTCTGGATAAAGGACTTGAAAAAACAAAAAGAGGACTCTTCAGCCGACTTTCCAGGGCGGTTATGGGCCGTTCACACGTGGACGAAAGGGTGTTGGACAACCTGGAAGAAGCCTTGATTGCTTCTGATGTTGGTGTGGATACTACTCTCAAGATCATAGACAGAATTCAGGAACGCGTTCGCCGTGACAAATATGTGAATACAGAGGAATTGAACCGGTTGCTGAGGGAGGAAATTGCCGCCTTGTTGCTGGAAAACTCCCAAGGCAAAGAATTGATGCCTTTCGATTTTTCAAAAAAACCCTTTGTAATCCTGGTGGTAGGCGTGAACGGAGTGGGGAAGACCACTACTATAGGGAAACTTGCTTCGCGTCTGAAAGCGGACGGAAAAAAAGTCATGCTGGGGGCAGCAGATACATTTCGTGCGGCTGCCGTTGAGCAACTAACCATATGGAGCGAGCGTGCCGGTGTGCCCATTATTAAACAGAGCATGGGCAGTGATCCGGCGGCTGTGGCTTACGATTCCCTGTCTGCCGCAATTGCCCGTCAAATGGATGTGCTTTTGATAGATACAGCAGGTCGCCTTCACAACAAAGTCAACCTGATGAATGAATTGTCCAAAATCCGTAAAGTCCTTCAAAAATTAATCCCGGATGCCCCGCATGAAGTACTGCTGGTATTGGACGGATCAACGGGGCAAAATGCCTATCAGCAGGCCAGGGAGTTTTCAAAAGCAACGGATGTGACCGCACTGGCCGTGACAAAACTGGACGGGACGGCAAAAGGAGGAGTGGTAATAGGGATCAGTGATATGTTACAAGTTCCGGTCAAATTCATAGGACTGGGAGAAGGCATAGATGATCTGCAGGTATTTGACAAAAAAGCTTTTGTGGCAACATTATTTGAATAATCATATAGTATGAAGATCCTGTACAATTGGTTGAAAGATTATATTTCACTGGATATGGATCCGGAACAAACCTCCCGGATTCTTACCGATATAGGTCTGGAGGTAGAATCCCTGGAGGTCACAGAATCAATTCCAGGCGGATTGAAAGGCGTGGTAACGGCCCGGGTGGTTACGTGCACCCCGCATCCCGGTTCCGATCATTTATCCCTGACAACAGTAGATACCGGAACCGGTGACCCTGTCCAGGTAGTATGCGGAGCACCCAACGTGGCCGCCGGTCAAAAAGTTCTTCTGGCAACCGTGGGGACCTTGTTGACCTTCTCAAACGGAGATCAGGTGAAAATCAAAAAAAGTAAAATACGCGGAGCCGAGTCTTATGGAATGATATGTGCCGAAGATGAATTGGGAATAGGAACTTCCCACGAAGGGATCATGGTCCTGCCCGATGACACTCCGGTGGGCATTCCGGCAGCAGAGTACCTGGATATGCCATCTTTTGCAGTGTTTGAAATCGGTCTGACACCCAATCGCATTGATGCGGCTTCTCACATTGGGGTAGCCCGGGATCTGGCGGCCTGGTATACCGGACAGGGCAAAGATATGATCATCAATAAACCCGGGGTGGAATCTTTTAGGGAAAATCCTTCCGGCAAGGGCGTTCAGGTAGTTGTGGAAGCTCCGCAGGGAGCTCCCCGTTATTGTGGTTTAACCCTCAGTCACATCAAAATTGAACCTTCTCCGTCGTGGATGCAGGACCGTCTCCGTCTGGCCGGGATTCGTCCTATTAATAACCTGGTAGACATTACCAATTATGTTATGCTGGAAACGGGCCAGCCCCTTCATGCTTTTGACAGGGAGGCTATTGAGGGAGATCGCGTAGTTGTACGTTTTGCCTCACAGGGAGAACGTTTTATCACACTTGATCAGGTTGAAAGAACCCTGGACAAGGAAGATCTGATGATATGCAATGTTGCCAAACCCATGTGTATAGGAGGCGTATTTGGCGGATTGGAAAGTGGTGTTACCGAAAAAACTACTTCAATATTCCTGGAATCTGCTTGTTTTAATCCCACTTTTATAAGGAAAACCTCTCGCCGCCACGGTTTAAAAACAGATGCCAGTTTTCGTTTTGAAAGAGGTGCGGATCCCAATGCCACCTTGTATGCACTTAAAAGGGCTGTGTTGCTTATGCAGGAAATATGCGGAGCCCGGGTGGAAGGGACGCTTACAGATTTGTACCCGCAACCTGTTCCGGCAACCAGCGTAGATCTGAATTACCAAAGAATGTTTTCCCTGATGGGAAAAGATATTGGGAAATCTACCGTTAAAAGGATACTGAAAGCATTGGAAATGGAACTTGTCCGTGAAGAACCGGATTCAATCACCGTGCAGGTTCCGGCTTACAGGGTAGATGTCCGGCGGGAATGTGATGTTGTGGAAGATGTTTTGAGGATATATGGTTACAATAATATTGAATTGCCTGAAAGGATTCGTTCATCCATGGGACAAATACAGAAGCCGGAGCCTGACCTGGTTCGTGAAAAGGCAGCCGACCTTCTGGCAGCACAGGGATTTCGTGAAATTATGTGCAATTCACTTACCCGTGCTGCGTATTACGATAATTTACAGACATATCCTGCCCGGTCTTCTGTGATGATCCTTAACCCCCTGAGCAGTGATTTGAATGCCATGAGACAAACCCTTCTCTGGGGCGGATTGGAAGCTGTTGCTTACAACAACAACAGGCAACAATATGACCTGCGTTTCTTTGAACACGGGAATGTATACCAAATGACCGGCCCGGGAGAATCCTTGACAGGATACCGGGAAAACAGGCGTCTGGCTCTGTTTGTTACGGGGAATGACAAGCCACAAAACTGGCACACTCCTGCGCGACCGACAGATTTCTTCATATTGAAAGCTTATGTGGAAGGTATTGCACGGGTATTCGGATTGGATCTGAACCGCCTGGAATGCACTGCTGCCCCTTCCGATCTTTTTCAGGAAGGAATCCGTTACCGGGTAAAGAACAATGTTCTGGCAGACCTGGGAGAAATCAACGCAGCTTGTCTTTCCGTATTGGATATCAAACAGAAAGTATTTGCCGCAGAAATCGACTGGGACCTGTTCTTCAAAATGGTTCGCAACAACAAAGCCCGTTTTACGGATTTGCCGAGGTTCCCGGAAGTGCACAGGGACCTGGCACTTGTGGTAGACAAAGGAGTAACCTATGAAACACTGCATGCCATCGCTTTTAAAACAGAAAAACGTCTTCTGAAAAAGGTGGGCTTGTTTGATGTATATACCGGTAAAGGCATACCGGAAGGTAAAAAGCAATATGCTCTGAGTTTTGTTTTCCGGGATCCGGAAAAAACATTGACAGATGTTTACGTGGAACAATTGATCAACCGGTTGATGGAAGCCTTCACACGGGAAACAGGAGCTGTTTTACGGTAATTTCCACCACCGCCGCCACAATTGACCAAATGTATTGAATTCTTCCTGGTAAACGAACCCTGCTCCGTTGCGTTGGGTATTGTCAAGGTAATTGGAATATTGATCGGCCGCATGACTGAATGCCTTCAGCCTGAATTTCCCTTTTTCATCCAGTTTCAGTTCAATATCAACGTTGCCAATCAAGTCATTTTCATTGCTTGTATAGGGATTGTTTCCCATGTTCCCGTTTATCACTACCCGGTTGTTAAAGAGTTGGGTGGAAATGGCTACATCAAATACATCCCCGCTTTGACCGGGCTGGTAATTGAATCCTACATCCAGGGGAATGTTCAGTTGGGCAAAAATATTGTTCAATTGATTGGAAAGGATCTCGGTTGCATTGGAATACAGAATGTTGGAATTATTCACGATTCCCGATGCCTGTTCGGGCATGAAGCTGCTGGAAATGAGCAGAGTAACAAATTGTCGCATCATTTTGTCATCCGTTGACAAGGCACTTTCAACCCGGGCCCTGGTCATGGGATCAATGTCAGCAATTTCAATATTGAAGCCTAATGTGGGATTCATCAGGTTCCCGGACATCAGGATCTGACAATCTACATCTCTGCGGTTGCTTACCATGGTAGTATCTGCCAGTAAAGTGTTTAAAGATGCTTTTGTTATATAGGAAGCAGTGAGGTTTAATTGTGTGTTCTCTACGTCTCCGTTGAATGAGATGGTTCCCCCCGGAACTATCTGGAACCGTTTGGATATGATGCCCTGCAGGCCAAACAGGTAATTCCCGCTTTCTACGGTACAGTCTCCCAGTATGGAAAACGAATCGTCCAGGGGATCTACGCCCAGGTTGATTGCCCCGGTTCCCCGTGCCGAAATGATATCCCCCGTCATTTTGTTTATTTCAAGCAGGATCTCGGCGTCGGGTGTCAATTCAGTCTTCATATTGAATGTCAAACGCGTATTATTGGCCTTTTTTTTATTTTCTTCCAAAGCGGCCAAAATATAGGGATCCCTCCCGGTATAACTATTGTCGGGTTGTACAAAGGTTAGCAGATCGGTCTGTCTGGCTTGCGATGTAGAAGATAAGGGAATGTGTATGGAGGTATTCGGTTCCGGCCTTATGGAAAGATCCAGCAGAATGTCATCCAGCGGGCCTTTTAACAGCAGGCTTCCCGTGGCAAAAGCCTGTCCGTAAAAAATATCGTTGTCTTTTTCTCCCAGGTTGAGGCCGTGCAGGTTAACAAAATTCAGGTCCAGGTCGGCCTTGATGTTCCGGAAATGTTCATACTGCAGCCCGCCCTGCACAATGGCATAATGACCGTAAGAATCCCGCAGGGTGTCTTTGGGCAGGTACAGTCCTTCTGTTGTCAGTTGAACGGGTCCGGATACCGAATAGGGTACTCGCGTATAGTCTATGGTAAAAGTCAGGTTATCGACCATGGTGTTGTCGCTGGTCAGGTCCAGATCAGGCAATGTTCCGGCAAGCGACATATCTCCCGAAATCTTCCCGTGGACATCACTTACAAGTCCTGTTAGGAAGGGTGCCACCAGAGCTGCTTCAAAATCCCGGAAAGAAACGTTCATATCAACTTGTTTTGTAGCAGGAGTATAGGAACCTGTAGCCAGCAGCGGTCTATGTCCTCCCGGCAGGGTGGTGCTTGCCCCGAGTTTAAGATGTGCTGCCTGTTTGTCCCACGAACTCATTAATCGCAGATTGCCTGCAAGCGAGTCGTTAATAAACAGATTGGTTCCCTGGATATCTGCAAAAAAATGACGATTTCCGTAAAAATCAGATACATAACCGCTTCCGGTAAACGAACCCCTGAAAGAAAAGGGATATTCCTTCGGCATCAGGGTATTGAACATTCCGGCATCAAAACGTGAAAGTTCCACGCGCAAGGTGTCTTCGGGAAATCCGGACAGGGTCCCGTTTATATTCAGGGATTCTTTTTCAAGGCCTGTGCCTTCGTGTTCCAGGATGATATTGTTAAGTGCCAGGTTCTGTTCTCCGATCACTATACTGTCCGAGAGAAGTTTCCAGTTTTTTCCGTTGATATGAATCGTATCCGAAGAAAGCACAGCCATTATCCGGGGTCTTTGGAGTGCATGATCTCTGGAAAAATAAAGTTCCGATTTCAGATGCGCATAATTTTTATTTTCGTCGTTGCGGTTATAGTGCAGGTCCATGAATATGGTGTTGTCGCCTGCGCGGGCAGCCAGGTCAATGGTGTCTGCCAAGGCGGGCCCCAGGGTCAGTTTGCCGCATTTCAGTTCAACTTGCATATCCCGGGTTCCTGCCTCGGCAAGTACATTCAAATGGCTCAGATTGTGGCGGAGGTACCCGATCCGTTCAGAACGGATCAGGGCACGGACGCTGTCTTTCCCGCGATCCAGAAGGGATATGGATGTCCCGGGGGAAATATACAGGCCGGGCAACAACAATTCTTCAAAAAAGACACTGTTTCTGACAGTCATTTCCAGGGAAGCGGGATTATTCACGGCCGGTAAGGATCCCTTATCCGAATAAGAAGTAAACCAAGCCGGAAGGTAACGGAAAAGATTCCTGGATGTTATGCGTGACAGGAAACTCATGAATCCTTCACTGCCGGTATAATTAGCGGTTAAGGCATCCGATTCCAGGGTGAGTTTGAAAGCGGTGGAATCCGGGGTGCGTTTGCTGTCCAGGTAAAAGGAATCCAGGTTATGGGTTCCCCGGGAATTCACAAAAGCCAAACCGGTTGCCTGTATGGAGCCTTCAATATCGCCCAGCGTATTGAGGTGGGAAAAATCAGCCCTTACCAATCCGCTCAATACAGCCGTGGAATCGTTCTTGTATAGATTCAGACGGTTCAGGTCCGCATAGGCGATGTTGGCAAAAAAATTGGCAGAAGTTCCTGCCGATCGGGTCAGATCTGCACGTCCCTGGAACAAAAAATGAAGGTTTGGATCCGATGCACTCATCCTCCCGTCAAAGATCCCGTTGCGCAATTCTCCCATCATCCTGAAATCCCTGAAGGTGTAATTATTGAATTCCAGGCTGGATACAGACAAGGTGTCTATACGTACATGCATGTCCCGTATACCACCTTGTCTCAGGGCGGCATGGGTTTGTGTATATAGAGAGCATTCCTCCAGACCCTGAATTCCCGTGAACAGTCCCAGGTCAAGATCTTCTGTACGAATGAGCCCGGACAACAGTACTCCGTCCGGATAAGCGTTGTTGTTGATTACAATATCCAAAGCAAGATTCCCGAAATCACCCTGAAGATTTCCGTCTACCACAAAATCCGTAAGCAGGCCGGCAAGGCGTCCGCTAAACTGGAACGGAGTCCGGCTTCCGGCGTTGTCTTCCAGGAATTTCAGGTCTACCTGTGCGATGGAATACAATACGTTGTTCAGATCTCCTATATCTGAATCAATCTTTTCAATGTCCACTTGCAGGGTGCTTTCTTCCACTTGCGGAAGTCCCCTTAGTTTAAAACCGCACAGGATCTTTGTTTTGCCCGAAGGCGAACGCACATCCAATTTGTCGGCACTCAGGTTGCTGACCGTTCCGGTAACTTTCCCGGTGGCCCGCAAAGGCAGGGTAAAATATTCGGGCAGTGACCATGCGTAATAACGAATGGTCTTAAAAGAGAGAAACGCATCATCCAGGTCAAGCTCCATAATTACCCGGTTTACGTAGTCTGCAAGGTTTTTTGCAGTGCCGTAGTGCATCAGGAAATAATGGGCTGTAATATGGGAGAAATTATCCCGGATCTCCAGATTTTCTACCCTGGCTTCCCGTTTGTCCACACTGACATCTCCTTCCAGGTGCTGTATCTGGTAACCTGATCGTTCCCTTCCGTTAAGATTATCCAGTCTGGCTTCCAACAAACCGTTGCTGAACCTGGCATTACTGATATTGATATCAATATCCCCGATATGCATATCCATGAAATCTATGCTTTCCGGATTGTTATGTGAGGGCCCGTTGTCCCGGTCTGTCATATGATAGGCAAAGCGTTCCAGGTCTACATTGGCAGCGGTAAAGACCCAGTTAAACGGTTTACTGACCGTGTCTTCCTGGGCAGATGGGGGAAACATGCTTTCAATGTTGGTGGTTTTGTTTTGCATGATCAGATGAAAGGAACCATCCGAAAGGAGTACCTTTTTAAAAGCAATGTGTTTTCTCAGGGGATTGAATCCGGACAGGCTTACTGAAAGTTTTTTTGTATGCAACAACGTGTCGGTGTCATTTGTTTTAATTAACAAGTCATTGACTAACAATTTGTTGAATAAGAGAAAATTTACTTCGCCTATGGCAACCTGTGATCCTGTTTTTTCCGAAAGCCACAAGGCAGCCCTCCCGGCAAGCCGGCTTTGTACAGAAGGGATCTGTATGGCAATGGAAACACCCGCCAGTGTTATGACTATAATAAAAAGCAAGATCCGCAGTATGTTCCGGAACGTCCTCATGGTTGATCCCTAAACTAACAAAGTTACAAAAAAAATGCCCACATTTGCAGCTGCAAACAACAGCAGAATGGCTTATATTTTAGGGATCGAATCTTCGTGCGACGATACTTCCGCAGCAGTATTGCAGGACACGCTTTTACTTTCCAATGTGATGGCCTCGCAGGAGGTGCATAAAAAATACGGAGGGGTGGTTCCGGAACTTGCCAGCAGGGCTCACCAACAGAATATTGTGCCGGTGGTAAGCCAGGCTCTGGATATAGCCGGAGTAGGTATGTCAGATATCAATGCCGTTGCGTTTACGCGCGGTCCCGGTTTGTTGGGTTCCCTGCTGGTAGGGACTTCGTTTGCCAAAGGATTGTCTGTAGCCGCCCGGATTCCATTAATAGAAGTCAATCATCTGACGGGACATATGCTGAGCCATTTTATTGACGTATTATCTGAAGACGGAAAAAGTATAATACCTGCATCCGGGAGCAAACCGGAATTCCCGTTTCTTTGTTTGCTGGTGTCAGGAGGTCACACACAGATCCTGAAAGTCAAATCTCCCCTGGCATATGAAGTTTTGGGACAAACAATTGATGATGCAGTGGGCGAGGCTTTTGATAAAGGAGCCAAGTTGCTGGGACTGGATTATCCCGGGGGACCTCATATAGACTGTCTGGCGCATCAGGGAGATCCCGAAAAGTATTCTTTTGCAAAACCCAGGATCAAAGATCTTGATTTCAGTTTTAGCGGTGTGAAAACGTCGTTTCTTTATTTTTTACGGGACCAGACGGCGGGGAACGAACGGTTTATTGAAGAGAATAAAAACCACCTGGCAGCGGGACTTCAGAAAACACTGGTAGATATTCTTGCGGAAAAACTGATTCGTGCGGTCAAAGTTACCGGAATTAACCGTGTTGCACTGGCCGGAGGTGTTTCTGCCAACAGCGGATTAAGAGACAGGGTAGTACTGGAATCACAAAAAAGAAAGTGGAATGTTTTCATTCCACCTTTACGTTTTACCACCGATAACGCTGCCATGATAGCCATCACAGGCTATTACAAGTGGTTGGAAGGAAAAACAGCCGGACTTGATATAGCCCCGGTCACAAGAAGCAGTCTCATGCCCGGGGAATGAACTTTCGTCCGGGAATGCATTAACTGCACCCGCTGCACCCGTTGCAGCTTCCATTGCATGAAGAAGCGGCACGTTCTCCGTACAGCCCTTCGGTGAGTTCTTTTTCGGTGGCTTCGCGGATATCCACCACTTTTCCTTTAAAATTCAGGGCACAACCGGCCAGCGGGTGGTTGAAATTCATTTTTACCGAGTTTTCCCCAATCTCTTCTATCACTCCGTTCAAACGGTTTCCCTGAGAATCCTGCATGGGCAGGATTTTGTCCTTGACAAGCAGGCCGTCTTCTATCTTTCCGTCCACTTTAAAAATATCTTTGGAAAGTTCAACAACGGCATTCGGATCTATTTCTCCGTATCCTTGTGCGGCACTCAGTTGGAATTCAAAGTCTTCTCCCACCTTTTTTCCCTGTATCTTTTCTTCAAAAGCCGGAAGCAAGTACCCCAGACCGTATATGAATTTCATGGGTTTTTCTTCGTTAACGGTTTCAATAACATCTCCATCTACTACCAATGTGTAAGATAATGAAACTACTTTTTCTTCAGAAATTGTCATAATTTGTATAAAAATTTAGTTGGTTAATTTTCTTATTTTATAGCCTATTGCTGCTGCAAACAAGGAAAAAAACGGGGTTATCAGGTTGAAGAAGCAATACGGCAGGTACGTCAAGGTTGCCACGTTCAATACAGTCGATTGCGCAACCGCACAAGTATTCCAGGGAATAAGGACCGAAGTGACCGTTGCGGACTCTTCTATGGTCCGGGATAATAATTCCGGAGCGAATTTTTGCTTTTTGTAACTCTCGGAAAACATGCTTCCCGGCAAAATAATGGCCATATACTGATCCCCCAGCGTCATATTGAAGAAAATGCATGTTCCCAGTGTGGATGCGATGGTAGAAAGCGTGTTACGCATTAGCTTCATTAAGTTCCCGGTGATGACACTTATCATACCCGAGGCGGTCATTACCCCTGCAAAACCTATAACACATAAAATGAGCCAAACTGTATTCATCATGCCCGCCATACCTCTTGTTGAGGTCAGATTGTTAAGTATTTCATTCCCTGTTTCTATGTTTACATGGGTACTTATCATGATTATTGCAGCAGAGAGACGATCGGGAGCAATTTCCCGGCAAATCTGCGGTTGAAAGCATACAGCAGCCAGTGCTCCGGCAATAGCTGACAGGAAGAGCGTAATGAAAGGAGGGACCTTTTTTATAACCATAACAATGGTAATCAATGGGATAAGAAGCAGCCAGCCCGAAATGTTAAAGGTGGTTTGCAAGGCCGTCAACTGTTCCTGAACGTCTACGGTGTTCTGGGTAGGAATGCGAAATCCGGCTATGGAATAGATTACCAGGCAGATCAAAAAGACAGGCACTGTGTTAACCAGCATGTACTTTATATGGGTAAAAAGAGGTACTCCGCAAAAAGATGCAGCCAGGTTTGTCGTGTCTGACAGGGGTGACATTTTGTCACCAAAATATGCACCGGATATGACGGCTCCGGCAAGCCAGGGAGTGGGGATGCCAATCATCTGTCCTGCTCCCAAAAGGGCTACTCCAAAAGTGCCCACTGTACTCCATGAACTGCCTGTGACCAGGGAGATGATACCGCTGATCACAAAGCATAAAGGCAAAAAGATTACCGGATGAATGATTTTTAGCCCATAAAATATCATAGAGGGGATGATCCCGCTGCTCATCCAGCTTCCGGTAAGTGCTCCTATCGCTATCAGGATGAGGATGGAAGGATAGGTATTTTTCAGATGCGAGATCATTGCCTCTTCCGCCTTTTCCCATGTGATGTGGTATTTGAACCTTGCTATGGCAAAGGCGATGATGGTCACAAGTAGTAATGTAAACTGGGAAGGACCAGCCGTGACCTCATCACCGAAAAGTCGGACACACGTAAAAATAATGATTACCAGAAGGATAACGGGTATAAGGCTTACAAAGAGGCTGGGTTTTTTCATAGAAATCTTTTAGAGTCCTGCGAACTCAATATTATCAAACAACAGGGATGGGATCTGCCAGGTTGATGTCTGTAGGGCATCGTTTCCGGTCGCTGAAAGTTTTTCCCAAAGATCCAACATGTTGCCGGTCATGACCATTTCGTTTACAGGATTGGTGATCAGACCATTTTCAATCCGGAAACCTTCTATGCCGTATGAAAAATCGCCGGTTGCCGAATTGCAATTTCCCCCGTTAAATCCGGTTACAAAGATGCCATTTTTCACGAAACCTGCAAGGGACTCAGCATTTCCTTTTCCACCGGGCAGTGTTAGCATGGAGGGAGCCGATATAGTGGGCTGCATTTGCAACTTGTTTGCGTAATAAGTATTTATAAAATAGATATTCAGCTTTCCCTTTTCTATAACCGTTCGCCTGACGGTAGCCATTCCTTCGGAATCAAACAACCGGTATCCCGGATATCCTTTTCTGTGAGGATCGTCTATAAGTGTGAGAACCGGAGAAGCAATGGTTTGTCCAAGTCTGTTCAAAAGAAAAGAATTCTGCTGTTGCAGGGAACTGCCTGAAGCAGCTTGAATAACAGGTCCCAGGAGAGTCGATGCCACCCGGTTCTCTACAATGGCCTTATACTTGCCGGATCTGATTTTAACAGGATTGCATTTTGCCATGGCCCGTTTCAGTGCCCGGACGGCGCAGTCAGACGGTCTGCCGGATTCGATCCCCAGAGCGTCCGGAAGGAATCCTCCCGTATATTCCCAATCTGAAGGGCGTGTGTCATTTGCTCCCTTTACGGCACATTCGGCCAGGAGGCTGTACCATGTTTCTTCTGAACTGCAATTCAAACCGCCGGAATCCATTATATGTATGTGGCGTCTGTAGTCGGAATAATCAACTGCCACATTAATTAATGAAGGCTCTTTTTGTAATACGCTTTCAGCACAATCAAAAAGCAATGTTTTTTTTGTGTCGGTGCTGACATCCCCGTTATGAGCCATCTGTGACGGGGGGCCGCTGTACCTGAGGGAGGCCGGGACCAGTGAACGACTGGTATCCGGTGCAAGTAAACGTACAGAAGCCAGTGCCTGATCAATAAGTTTATCTATCCGGGCAGGATCTGTCCCGTTTGTAGTGCACGATCCGTAACGGTCATCTGTGAAAAGCTGGATTGTCAATGAGGATTCTACGGCACTCTGTATCTTTTCCAGGGAATCGTTCAATACAGTCAGTCCGTTGGACACATCCCGCAGAGCCGAAACCCTGACTTTTCCCGCTCCTTTCCTGAGCGAAGACTCCAGGGCATACAGGCAGGTTTGTTCTAACCTCTCTTTTTCATTCATAAGCGTCCTCCCACTGTCAGCGAACTTATAAGAACAGACGGCATGCCGCAGGAAACCTCGCAACTCTGTTCTTTTCCGCAAGTCCATGTTCCGTTATCAATCCGGCAATCGTTACCGGTACCCGTGATCATTTCCAAAGCCCGGGGGCCGTTCCCGATTATATTGGTGTCCTTTACGGGTTGTGTTAATTTCCCGTTTTCAATCAGGTAGCCGCTTTTTACATAAAACGTAAAATCTCCGGCACCTATCTGTACCTGTCCGTTGCTGAAAGTATCTACATACAGCCCTTTTTTTACCGAGGCAATCAGGGATTCCACGGAATCTGTGCAGTTTTCCATATATGTGGCACGCATCCTGGGAAGCGGCATATACCGGAAGGATTCCCGCCTTCCGTTTCCCGTGGGGCTGACATTAAAGTAACGGGCCGAGATCCTGTCGTGCAGAAAAGACGTCAGTATTCCGTCCGTGACCATATATGTTTTTTGCCCGGGAACGCCTTCGTCATCAACGTTCAATGCGCCCCGGTTTCCCGGGATGGTGCCGTCATCCACAACAGTGATTCCGGGACGGCATATACGTTTTCCCATTTTCTCCGAGAAAATGGATGTGTTTTTTCTTACAAAATCGGCTTCAAAAGCATGCCCTATAGCTTCGTGCAAAAGAATTCCGGAGCTCCCGGCAGACATGACTACCGGCATTTCCCCGCCCCGTGGCTGTGCGGCCTGGAAAAGAAAGGCAGTGCGGGTTACAACTTCACGGGCAAGTTCCCTGATAATATCCGGAGTAAGGAATTCAGCACCCATTCTGAAAGAACGGGAAGCAGATGCGGTTTCGCGCCGGCCGTTTTCCTCCATGATGCAGGAAACCGTCAGGGAGGCCAGGGGACGGGTGTCTGTACAGTGAATGCCAAGGGAATTGAAATATTCTATGCGTGACGTTGAATCGGCCAGGCGGGCTGTTACTTTTTTTACACGTTTATCAGCACCAAAGATCAAATCATTGAGTTCATAGAGGTAAGGCATTTTTTTCTGGGGAGAAAAACTGTCCCAGGGAGTCAGGATGGGATACCTGTTGGGAAGATTCAGGGTAGTGATCGCGGCCGGAACAATTGAAGCAACCTTTCCGCTGGCAATATATGATGCAGTTTTGGCCGCTTTTTCCAAGTCCGGTGGCAAAGAAGATTCCGTATAGGCATACCCGGTATTCTGACCCTTGACCACACGAATCCCAAGGCCCTCATCGGTGTTCGTTCCGGCGGCATTGACTTTTCCGTCCCTCAATATAATTTCATGGAAGAGGCTTTGTTCAAGATAGAGATCGGCAAAATCCCCGCCTTTTCGCAACGCCAGCTCCAGAAGTTTTTTGTGATTCATGGGAAACAAAAGTATAAAAAAAGTGTTACTTTTACATGTACGATTTATTGAAATCCTTAACATTTAAATTTTACGATTATGAAAAAGTATGAATGCAATTTGTGCGGGTATGTATATGACCCTGCTGAAGGAGATCCTGATAACGGCATTGCCCCGGGAACTGCTTTTGAGGATCTTCCCGATGATTGGGTATGTCCGCTTTGTGGTGCCGGAAAAGAAGATTTTTCACCATTGTAAACCTTTCCACGTAAAAGGACCGGCAAGGAAGGTTTTTTATTACTTTTCAACAGCCAAGCAGTATTGCTGGTAACAATGCATTTAAAAAGTGTATTAAAAACCAAGACAATGAAACCTGCATTAAGTTTATTAATTTTTGCCGTCCTTGCCGGACCTTTTACTTCTTCGTGTAGCAAGTGGAACAAAGATTCTCCTGTGGAAAGAAAAGATATTGTCCTTACCAGGGTTCAGCAGGATATCCTGGAGAATGGCAATAAATTTGCTATTGATCTGTTCAGGGAAATGTGCCTGGAAATGGGCGGTGACAATGTATTTATATCTCCCCTGAGCGCATCCCTGGCTTTATCGGCCGTAACCAACGGGGCGCAAGGGACCACCCTGGAAGACATGAAGGGGGTTTTGGGTTTTGAGCCCTATTCCCTGGAAGAAATGAACGGTTTTTACCATCATCTGGTGCCTGCCCTCAAAGAAGTTGACAACACCGTTAGCCTTAAGATAGCCAATGCCGTGTGGATAGAGGAAACATTTCCGGTTAAAACTCCTTTCATTCAATCCCTGCAACATTATTACGATGCTTCGGTAACAAATCTGGATTTTTCTGATCCGGCTGCGCCCTCTGTCATCAATAAATGGTGTGCCGACAACACCAATGATATGATTAAGAAAGTGATAGACAGGATTGATACCGATTCGCGATTGATCTATACAAATGCCTTGTATTTCAAAGGAAAATGGGAATCACCCTTTGATAAAGAAGTAAGCTGGAAGGGTTCATTCACAAACCTTTCAGGTACAACCGGAGAGGTCACTTATATGGAACAAACAGATGGTTTTCCTTATACGACAAGCCAAAGCGTGGCAATAGCTGAAATCCCTTACGGGAACAAAGCTTACAGTATGGTGATCGTTCTGCCCGATCCCGGTGTTTCCGTGCTGGATGTAATTTCCGGACTGACCCCGGAACAATGGAATCTTTGGACCTCCGGTCTTTATACCTCTGAACTGAACCTGCGTATTCCCCGCTTTAAAGTGGAATTCGATTCGAAAGAAACCATGATCCCCGTCCTGACCCGTATGGGCATGGGCGTGGCCTTTGATCCTTTCAAGGCGAATTTCAGCAATATCAGCGACATCCCTTTGTTCATTGCCTTGCTCAAGCAGAATGCCATTATCCAGGTGGATGAAGAAGGGACGGAAGCAGCTGCCGTTACTACCGTAGGTTTTGACGTAACATCTGTAGGTCCCGGACATACCATACCATTCCATGTGGACAGGCCTTTTCTCTATTTCATTAAGGAACAGAGTACCGGAACCATCCTGTTTGCCGGATTGATGTCCGGTCTTTAAAAGGAAATGATCTCGTGGTAAACGCGAATGGCAAAATTGTCTGTCATTCCCGCTATGTAATCGATAATTGAACGGCGGTATTGGTTCCGGTCGGCAATATCGTAAATGATATCGTTATTGAACCCCGCCTTTTCCCTTTCATCCGGGTCGGTTCCACTGTATTTGATCAGCCATTCACGGAAATACCTTAACAATACAGGAAATTTGGACATGTCTGCCGTAATTTTTTGCAGCATGTCTTTTCCGTAATAACTGTCAAGGAAATCAAAAATGGTATGGATGATACACCGGGCATATTCCTGGTAGTAAACCAACCGGGGATGGAAGTATATGTGTTTGTAATTGAATTCTTTGACTTTAACCAATAATTCAAAATAAGGTGCAGAAAAATGCATGCCTTCTTCCGGAGAGGAGTGACTGCACAAGTCTTTGATGAAAAGTTCTATTAAGGCCGTATTGTTAACAACACCTTCCGCGTCGGGTATGCTCTTCATTAATTTGTTCAGCTCGTTCAGACGTTCCGGCTCCAAAAGATTCAGTTCAATGGCATCTTCAATATCCCTGCCAAGGTATGCGATCTTATCCGATAGTTTGACAACGCAACCTTCCCAGGTATATGGCCGGTATTGATTTGGACGTTCTATCTGTTCCAGATCTATAGCCTCATCCCGCGGGAACAGCCCGTTCTCATCGGTTTCACCGCAATGGGAAATTATACCGTCCCGAACAGCGTAGGTCAAACGCAGGTTTTTGTGAATCCCCGATGCATTGGGTAAAGTGGCAATTTTGTCTGCCGTATACAGTCCGTTCTTTTCGTGCCAGAACGAACCGTCCCATTTTTTCATGATCTCGGACAAAAGGGTTTCCCCTTCATGACCGAAAGGACTGTGCCCCAGATCGTGCCCCAGGGCTATGGCCTGTGTCAGTTCCGTATTCAGCCCCATGAATTTGGAAATGGTATAACTGATGGAGGCCACATGGTTCACATGCTCCATGCGGGTACAGATGTGGTCGTTCTGTGTGGCAAAGAAAACCTGGGTCTTATGCTTCAGACGACGGTAGGAAGTACAATGCAGGATGCGGGAATAATCCCTGTAAAACTGAGTCCGTGTATCGTCCGGTTTTTCTTCAGGCGGATGAAATTCACCTCCGCGTTGCATGGATTGAGCCCATTTTGCATGCGAACTATCCGTTTTTTGCTCTGTAAAACGTTCGGGTATCAGTTTTTTTTTCATGGTGAAAAATTATGTGATTCCACGCAGTCTTTTTTCCCATGCCCATGCATTGGCCAACGTTTCTTCAACGCTACGGCACGCCTTCCATCCCAGGACACGGTTGGCCAGTGATGTGTCTGCCCATACAGCTTCCACATCACCTTCCCGCCTTCCGGCAATCTTGTACTTCAGGGGAACCCGGTTTACAGCCATGAATTTTTGAACCAGTTCCATGACCGAAAGCGGCTTCCCCGTTCCCACGTTGAACACTTCGCAAGAACCGTCGGGATTATGAGTGCTCATCCTTTCAAATGCCGAGACATGGGCAGTGGCCAGATCGACAATATCAATATAATCCCGCTGAGCTGTGCCATCCGGGGTGGGGTAGTCGTTCCCGAATATGCTGAGTTCCTCTCTCAGGCCGGCAGCGGTTTGTGTTATAAAAGGAACCAGGTTATTGGGAACACCCCGCGGCAGTTCTCCTATGAGTGCCGAGGGGTGTGCTCCAATTGGATTGAAATACCTCAGAATAATACCTTTCAGGCAGGGGTGCGCCTTGACGGAATCCAACAGGATATCTTCACAGATCTGTTTGGTGTTTCCATATGGACTGGTAGCCGGTTTTCGCGGTGTGTTTTCCGTTGCGGGCAGTTTATCGGGTTGCCCGTAAACGGTGGCAGAGGAAGAAAAAACGATGCCTCCTCCTCCGTTTTCCACCATAACTTCCAACAGTGTGATAAAAGATAACAGGTTGTTACGATAATACATCAGCGGTTTATCCACACTTTCTCCCACCGCCTTGAATGCCGCAAAGTGAATGGCCCCGTCTATGCGGTTTTCTTTGAAAACTTTGCGCAAATCTTCTTTATCGCAACAATCCGCTTTATAAAACGGGATCTTTTGCCCTGTTATTTTTTCTGCACCTTCCAGGCATGTTGTATCTGCGTTGGAAAGATTGTCCGCAACAATCACACCATACCCGGCCCCAATAAGTTCTACTGCAGTATGGCTTCCTATGAAACCGGCTCCTCCCGTGATTAGTATGTTTTTCATACTAACCCGCATTTATTTGCCTGCCTGAATAGCGGCCTGGGCAGCTGCCAAACGTGCTATGGGAACCCTGAAAGGCGAGCAGGAAACGTAGGTAAGACCCATTTCATAGCAGAATTTAACAGACTGCGGATCCCCTCCGTGTTCCCCGCATATGCCGAGTTTGATCTTGGGGTTGGTAGCACGGCCTCCGTTAATAGCTGTTTGAATCAGTTTTCCAACCGATTTTTCATCTATGTGCTGGAACGGATCAAAAGGCAGTATCTTTTTCTGGATGTATTCGCCCATGAATGATCCAATGTCGTCCCTGGAGAACCCGAAAGTCATCTGTGTAAGGTCGTTTGTTCCAAAGGAGAAGAATTGTGCCGTTTTGGCCATGTCTTCCGCAACCAGTGTAGCCCTGGGGATCTCTATCATGGTGCCGTACAGGTAATCAAAGGTGATCCCGAATTGATCCTGAACTTCTTTATGTACCCGGTCGGCGATCACTTTCTGATCATCCAGCTCTTTTACGGTTACAGTTACCGGGATCATGATCTCGGGTTTGGGGTTGTGTCCTTCCTTGATCAACTCGGCAGTTGCTGTAAAAATGGCACGGAACTGCATCTCAGAGATCTCGGGATAGGAAACACCCAGACGTACACCACGGTGACCCATCATTGGATTTACCTCGTGCAGGAGTTCACCGCGTTTGATGATCTCTTCCACGGTAATATCCAGTTCCTTGGCCAGTTCTTTTTGTTTGTCGGCAGTTTGGGGTACAAACTCGTGGAGGGGCGGATCCAGTAGACGGAAAGTCAATGGCAGTCCGTCCATTACCCGTAGGGTTTCTTTCGCTGCATTTTTTACATAAGGAGCCAGTTCGTGCAATGCCAGTTTTCTCTCTCCTACGTTGTTGGATAGGATCATTTTCCGGAGTTTCCCAAGGGGAGCTTCTGAATTCAAGCCGTAAAACATGTGTTCAATGCGGAAAAGTCCAATACCTTCAGCACCAAAATTCAGCGCCATCCGGGCATCTTCGGGTGTGTCGGCGTTTGTGCGAACACCCATTGTGCGGAAAGAATCCACCATTTTCATAAACTCCTGGAAACGGGGATTTTCCGAGGCATCCATTGTATCAATCGCTTTGTCGTATACAAATCCGCGTGTTCCGTTCAGACTGAAAACAGAACCTTCCGTGTATTGTTTCCCGTTAATGGTCAATATGCGTTTTGACAGGTCAATGTGAACGGCTTCACAACCTACAATGGCACATTTTCCCCATCCGCGTGCAACCAGGGCAGCGTGTGAAGTCATTCCCCCGCGTGCGGTCAAAAGGCCGTCAGCGGCACGCATCCCTTCAACATCCTCGGGATTGGTCTCTTCCCGGACCAGTATGACTTTTTTGCCGTCCTTGTTCCATTTAACGGCATCTTCTGCGGTAAAGACGATCTGACCAACAGCTCCGCCAGGTCCGGCGGGTAATCCCCTGGCAACCACTTCAGCTGCTTTTTCGGAAGCAGGATCCAGGATCGGGTGAAGGAGTTCATCCAATTGTGAAGGAGCCACTCTCATAACAGCTGTTTTGCGGTCTATGAGACCTTCCAGCAACATATCCATGGCCATGTTCAGGGCGGCTACACCGGTGCGTTTTCCCACCCGGCACTGCAGCATCCACAGACGGCCATCCTGAATGGTAAACTCTATGTCCTGCATATCGCGGAAGTGGGCTTCCAGGTTTTTTTGGATCTGGTTGAGCTCACCGTAAACCTTGGGCATGGAGATCTCCAGGGAATGCAGGTGTTTGTTTTGATCGTTCTTGGTGGATTCATTCAACGGGTTCGGTGTGCGGATACCTGCAACCACGTCTTCACCCTGGGCATTTACCAGCCATTCACCGTAAAATTTGGCTTCTCCTGTAGCCGGATTCCTGGAAAAAGCAACTCCTGTAGCGGAATTGTCTCCCATGTTCCCGAATACCATGGATTGCACGGTAACGGCAGTACCCCATTCGTCGGGAATGCCTTCAATACGACGGTATGATATGGCGCGTTTTCCGTTCCATGATTTAAATACGGCACCGATCCCGCCCCAGAGCTGTTCCATAGCATCGTCGGGGAATGGTTTCCCAAGGACATGAACTACTCTTTTTTTGAACATATCGCACAAAGTCATCAGGTCTTCTTCGGATAATTCGGTGTCGCTTTTATAGCCTTTTTCCACTTTCATCTGATGTAGCAGGCCGTCCAACTGTACTCGAATGCCTTGTCCTTCGGAAGGTTCAATGCCTTCGGCTTTTTCCATTACCACGTCTGAGTACATCATGATCAACCGGCGGTAGGCGTCGTAAACAAACCGGGGGTTGCCGGTTTTTTTGATTAGTCCGGGAATCGTAGCAGAGCACAGACCAATATTCAGTACGGTTTCCATCATACCGGGCATGGAGCTTCTGGCGCCCGAACGGCAAGATACCAGGAGAGGGTTCTCAGGATCACCAAAACGTGTTCCCATGATAACTTCCGTTTTTTTCAGGGCTTCGGCCACTTCTTTGGCCAATCCCTTCGGGTAGTTGCATCCAAGAGCATAATATTCGGTGCAACATTCCGTTGTTATGGTAAAGCCTGCGGGAACCGGAATTCCCAGGAGGCACATTTCAGCCAGGTTAGCACCTTTGCCACCCAACAGATTTTTCATAGAACCGTCACCATCGGCAGTTTTCCCACCAAAGCTGTAAACTCGTTTGATTTCTGACATAAAAATTGTATAAGGTTAGATTAGAGATAAATATCTTGTATTGGGCTGCAAAATTATAAAAAAGTTACAATATATTGCCTGCGACCTCTGCCAGGCGGCTCCTTTCTCCTTTAACCAGGTTGACATGAGCAAAAAGGTCTTGTCCTAACATTTTGTCTGTTAGATATGTAAGTCCATTTGAATGCATATCCAGGTATGGCTGGTCAATTTGATGGATATCACCTGTAAATACAAGCTTGCTGCCTTCCCCTGCCCGGGTAATAATGGTTTTGACTTCATGGGGTGTCAGGTTCTGGGATTCGTCTACAATAAAAAACACTTTGGAGAGACTTCTTCCGCGTATATAGGCCAGGGGAGATATCAACAGTTTTTCTGTTTTGAGCATTTCTTCAATACGCAAGTGATCCCGGCTGTTTTCTTTTACACTGCCTTTGATCACGCTCAGATTGTCCATCAGGGGCAGCATATAGGGAGCCAGTTTTTCTTTGATATCACCCGGGAGAAATCCCATTTCCTGGTTTTTCAGGGGAATCACCGGGCGTGAAAGCAGGATCTGGTCATAATCGTCTTCCTGGGCAAGGGCAGCAGCCAGGGCCAACAGTGTTTTACCGGTACCTGCGATTCCTGTTAGGGATACAAGGCTCACAGCAGGATTGAGAAGGGCGTCCAGGGCAAAATTCTGTTCCTGGTTACGGGGGGTAATGCCGTAAGCCCGGTGGTTGGGAACCGGTACAAGACGTTTTTTTGCGGCTTCGTAACGGGCCAGGGCGGAGCCGTCTTTATTCTTTAATATATAATACTGGTTGTTGTGTGCTCCTTTCAATCTTATGTCTTTAGCGCTCAACCCGTCTGCTGTCTGGTACAATTTTGCCATGGTTTGGGGCGTAACCCGGTTCATTCTTACCACTCCTTTTGACAGGCTTACAATACTTTCGTCCCGCACCTTATCGTTCATGTAATCCTGTGCTTCTATGCTCAGGGCTTTGGCTTTAATGCGCAAGTTCACGTCTTTGGTTATGAGAATAACCCGTCTGTCCGGGTTGTTCTCTTTCATATACTGGGCTACTACCAGGATCCGGTGGTCCGGTGTGTCTTCATAGAAAGAGTCCTCCATTACTTCAGGGAAAGGATGTCCCAGTTCCACTTTCAGACGGCCTCTGCCGGGTCCCATGCCAATCCATCCGTTCAGCATTTTGTCGCCGAGTATTTTATCCAGTTCC
>DAOSXZ010000015.1:0-22176 GCA_035380845.1 Bacteroidales bacterium
GAGCAACAGTGTACCTGATATGCAAAGGGAGCGCTTTCTTAATGTTATTGACGAATATTATAATTTTATCAGCGAATATCCCGATTCCGAATACCGGAAAGAAGTAGACAACATGTTTCGAAAAGCACAAAATTTCACTGCAAGACATAATAATAAAGAATAAAAATGGATAGTAAAAAGACACCTGTTCCCGATACCACCGTTACCCGTGATCTTTCCCAATTGTCGGAAAAGACAGGGAACATATATCAGACTGTAATGATTGTAGCCCAGCGCGCAAATCAGATAGCTGCTGAAGTGAAAAAAGAACTGAACAGCAGGTTGGAAGAGTTTTCCAATTTTGCGGATACACTGGAAGAAACATTTGAAAATCGTGAACAAATTGAGATTTCACGTCATTATGAACGTCAGCCTAAACCTACGCTGATCTCCATAAAGGAGTTTGAAGAAGGAGAGACATATTATAAAGTGGTTGAAGAACCCAAAGATTAATATTGCTTTATTCGCTGAGCATATCCAATTATGCCCTCATCAATATTCTGGATATTGAATTTTCAGAGGGCCTTACGATTCTTACCGGCGAAACAGGAGCCGGTAAGTCTATTATATTGGGTGCTCTTTCACTTGTTTTAGGTCAGAGGGCTGATGTAAGCGTACTCAGAGATCAGAATTCCAACGCAGTGGTTGAAGCCTGTTTCAAAATCCCCATGGAAGAAGGAGATTTGGAACGCCTTTTTAATGAGAACCAGGTGGATTTTTCTTCGGATCTGATCATAAGACGGGTAATCTATCCGGGCGGAAAAAGCCGTTCTTTTGTGAATGATCAGCCGGTAAACCTGGGGTTTTTAAAAAACCTGGGTAATTTGTTGATAGACATTCATTCCCAGCACGAAAACCTGTTATTGGCAGACAGCGATTACCCGGTAAAAGCGGTAGACGCATTTGCCGGGCTGGGTCCGTTGAGCCTGGAATACCTTAAGACACACCGCAAGGTCACTGCTCTTACCGAACAGACCAGATCATTGCGTCATTCCTGTGAACAAACACAAAAGGACATTGATTATCTATCATTTCAG
The DNA here is from genome assembly GCA_035380845.1 of Bacteroidales bacterium. Lineage (GTDB taxonomy): Bacteria > Bacteroidota > Bacteroidia > Bacteroidales > UBA932 > DMER64. The sequence goes on from DAOSXZ010000015.1 coordinate 1,077, forward strand.
TTTCAGGAATTGCAGGATGCCGCTCTGGAAACGGGAGAACAGGAAGCTCTGGAAAACGAGTTGAAAATCCTGGAGCATGCCGCGGAAATCAGGCAACATTTATTTGCCGTAACGTCTATACTCCAGGAAGGGGATTTCCCCGTTCTGGACCGGATGAAAGAAGCAGAAAAATCGGCTACGGCCGTTGCTTCCCGGTACCCGGATTTTTCTGAAACCGCCGCACGGCTGGAACAGGCTCGTATCGAGCTTAAAGACCTGGCACTGGAATGTTCCAAAACCATTGATACTGTGCAGGATAATCCTTCCAGGCTGGAGACCGTTGCCCGGAGACTGGATACGATCTATTCACTGGAGCGTAAACACAACCTTCAAACGGTAGATCAATTGATTGAGCTGAAGGATTCTCTGGATAAACATTTACAACGCTCAGATACTGATTTTTCACGTTTGCATGCATTGGAAAAGGAGCTCAATGCTTTGACACTGGAAAGAAATTCACTGGCTTCCCGTCTGCATAAAGAGCGTGTGGCCTGTTTGAACAAGCTCTCTGAACAGCTTAAAACAAAATTAGCCCTGTTGGGCATTCCTTATGCCCGTATTGAATTTACTATTGAAGAAAAACCGGTATACGGATTAACCGGTAATTCAGCTATTGAAATTCTGTTCTCTGCCAATAAAGATGTTCCCCCCAGGGAACTCAGCCGCATTGCATCGGGTGGTGAAATGTCACGCCTGATGTTATGTATAAAAACGGTGATAGCACAACGTTCCGGTCTAAGTACCATTATATTTGACGAAGTTGATCAGGGTGTTTCCGGGAAAATTGCTGACCGGATGGGGACAATGATCCATGAACTCTCAGGTTATATGCAGGTGCTGGCAATCACACACTTACCCCAGGTTGCGGCAAAAGGGAATTCCCATTACCTGGTACATAAAGATTCAGAGAGTGATGTGACCCAAACCCGGGTATGGCCCCTGGAAGGGGAAGAACGCATTAAGGAGGTGGCCAGAATGTTGAGCGGATCCAGCATTACCCCGGCAGCAATGCAAAATGCAAAAGACCTGTTACATTTAAATAATTAACATCATGAGAGTAATCATTCAGGAAAATTATGAGCGGCTTTCTGCCTGGGCGGCCAATTATATTGCAAAAAAAATCAATGCGTTCAATCCTTCTCCCGGGAACATGTTTGTTTTAGGACTCCCTACAGGATCTTCACCTCTGGGCACATACCGGGAGCTTATTAATCTGTACCGTAAAGGTGTGATTTCGTTCAAGAATGTTGTTACATTCAATATGGATGAATACGTTGGAATTCCGGAAGATCACCTCCAGTCTTACCATTATTTTATGCAGGAGAATTTTTTCCGTCATATTGATATCAATCCCGGTAACATTCACATATTAAACGGTAATGCCTCAGATCCGGTGGCTGAATGTGATGCCTATGAAGAAGCCATAAAAAAGGCCGGCGGAATTCATCTGTTTCTGGGAGGAGTTGGACCTGATGGTCATATTGCCTTTAATGAACCGGGATCTTCCCTGGTTTCCAGAACCCGTATTAAAACACTTACTACAGACACTTTACTGGCCAATGCCCGTTTTTTTGAAAATGATATTTCCCGTGTTCCAAAAACTGCATTAACCGTAGGTATTGGAACAATTATGGATGCCCGTGAAGTTGTGATTCTTGTGAACGGATACGGAAAAGCCAGGGCTTTATATCATGCCGTGGAAGGTTCTGTATCCCACATGTGGACAGTTACTGCTTTGCAGATGCATCCAAAAGCCATCATTGTATGTGATGAATCCGCTACTGCCGAACTTAAAACAGAAACTGTCAGGTATTTCAGGGATATAGAAAAGAATAACCTGTAATCAGGGTAAAAGCTCTACCGTAAAATCGGGCATGTAACGGATCATGCGAATTCCGGTATTGGAATAACCGCCTTCCGGAGATTGCCGGGTAAAGGAAAAATGATTCTGTAACAGAGGAATCTGTAAATCTTGCAGGCAGTATTCAAAATCAGGTCCGTACAAAAACATGGCATTCAAAAAGTACAACATCACATCGTATCCCTGGAATGCGTATTGGGAAGGTTCACCGTCATAGATTGTCCGGAAATTCCTCACGAACGCCTTTACTTCATTTGCCGAGTAGTCTGCGTAAACAGAGAGAGGCAAGATGACCTTAAGCTGGTGCAATGCATTCAGATCCAGCGTTTCAAAATTCCGCCAGCGCGAGAGACCAAACAATTCAACGGGTATACTATCGTAGGCATTCAATAAATGTAAATTGCGAACGGCATCGGAAACAAAAGCTTCATTTTGTGAAGCAATTATGATTTGGTTCCTTTCATTCATGCCGAGTGCTTCACGCAAGACTTCTGTTACTTCTCTTCCCTGCAGGACATCGTAAGAAAAATGACGGTAGCTGATCAGGTTGTTATCCAGAATTGATCGTAGTCCGGGTGCTACCTGTTGTTCTCCTTCTTCGGAGATAATCCATACAGAAGCATGGTGTGGATCCAGGTATTTTAACAGGGATTCCTGCTGGGATTTTAATGTCGGTTGTACCTGGAAAAGATGAGGATAAGAACTCACCCAGATTTCAGCATTTCCGTCCAAAGGAGAAACGATCTTTACATCGCTGTTGCGAAAATAAGCGATGGTACTGCCAATGTCATTGGCGTATACGGGGCCGATTATAAGATCACTTTTCCCCAGGGTTTCACCGGAAAGCAAAATATCTACGGGTTGCCGGTACCAGTCAAAAGCCTGTAACACCATGGGCATGCCTCTTTCTTTCATTTCCCGGGCTGCCATGAGGGCTCCCTGGTAGAATTCAATGAATTCACGGCGGGCTATGGTATCGGAAAAAGGAAGAATAACAGATACTACAGGTCTGTAAGAACCCGGAGGTATCATATCGTTACAGGAACGATCCGGCTTTTCTTCCGCAACGGGAAGGTCTACTTCAGGGATGGTTTCCTGAATGTTGCCGGTAATCTCCTGCTTTTCTTTTTTGGCAGGATTGGGGATCAGTAAAATTTGCCCCCTGGATATATCCCCTGTTTTCAGGTCATTGAGTATGGCTATCTCTTTGGCTTCCACTTTATATTTCCTGGCAATGGAATACAACGTTTCCATCCAGCGTACTTTATGACGTATATAATGCTGTTCCTGAGCTCCTAATGTGATAAAGGAAAATAGGAAAATGACCAGAAAAATGTTTCTTATTCTCATAAACGGGCTATCATATTACGGATGCATCCTTCCATGTCTTCGTAAAATGCATCGTCATATGTCAAAGGTACAAAAGCCGTGCCTGTAAGATGTTCAAACAACTCTATGTATCGTTTGGATATTTGCTCAATTACGCGGTCAGTCAGAACCGGCATTTGTTGCCCGGGCTGTCCGCTAAATCCGTTTTCCATGAGCCATTCCCGTACAAATTCTTTGGAAAGTTGCCTGGGAGGAAGTCCCTGGGGGAAATTCCTTTGGTAATCGTCCGCGTAAAAATACCGAGATGAGTCGGGTGTATGGATCTCGTCAATGAGATAGATCGTGTCCCCAAGCTTCCCAAATTCATATTTGGTATCAACCAGTATCAATCCTTTTTCGGCTGCCAGTTTTTGTCCTCTTTCAAAAAGAGCCAGTGAATATTCTTCCAGTTTTTGATAGTCTTTTTCACTGACAAGACTACTGGCAATGATCTCTTTGGGGGAAATATCCAGATCGTGTGCCCCGATCTCTGCTTTTGTTGTAGGAGTTATTATAGGCCGGGGAAAGGCCTGATGTTCCCTCATTCCTTCAGGGAGTTTGATCCCGCAAAGGGTGCGTTGACCATTCTTATAGGTTCTCCATGAACTACCGGTCAAATAGGACCTGACAATCATTTCTACGGGAAACGGTTCACAGCGGTACCCAACAGTCACCATGGGATGGGGAGACGCAATTTTCCAATTAGGCACAATGTCTGCGGTAAGATCCAGAAAATCAGACGCAATCCGGTTCAATATTTGTCCCTTGTACGTAATACCCCTGGGAAAAACAATGTCAAAGGCAGATATCCTGTCTGTTGCGATCATTACCAATATACGGTTGTCTATCGTATAGACATCGCGTACCTTGCCTGTATAGACGCCGGTTTGACGCGGAAAATCAAATTGAGTCCTGATGACCGAATTCATAGGTGTTTCCTATTTTTTGCGGCTTTTGGCATATTCCTGGTTCAGGCCCTCCACAACATTTGTTGTAATATCCAGGGAGGTCGTTCCTTCAATGATGGTATTACTGCTTCCGTCTGTGGTCAGTATCAGATCGTAATTATTGAGCAAGCGGTATTCTGCCAGAAAAGTTTTAAGGGCATCCAGAACCTTGTTTAGCATAACCTGGTTTTCCTCTGCCAGTTCCATTTGTTTTTGCTGTGCATACTGCTCCAGTTCCTGCTGGCGGGCTGCCAGTTGGTTTTGTTGTGTTTCAGCCTGGGATCTGGTGATGAGTCCTTTTTGAACCTTTTCCTGAAAATTGGTAACGTCATTTTCAAAAGCACGTCCTTTTTTGGTGAGATCGTCCTCTACTATACGGGCTTTTGCATTCAAATCTGTTTGCAAGTCCAGGAATAAATCGTATTTGTTCAACAGTGAATCCATGCGAATATACACGATGTTGCCGGTTGGTACTTCACTCAATCCGGTTTCAGATTCCATTACAGTGGGTTTTCCGGTGCCGATCCCGGTAAAATGCAAAATATAAAGTGCCGCAACGGCAAGTGCCAGTAAAATGGTGATTATCAGTGATGTTTTCTTCATGATTTATAAAATAAGAACTTGCAAATATAATTAAAAATTGGAGAGTTGCTTTAAATACATCTGAATCGTATTTTCAAGACCGTAATAAATGGATTCGCATATAAGAGCGTGCCCAATAGAGACTTCCAGCAATCCGGGAATATTACGTTGAAAATAAGCGACATTACTCAAATTAAGATCATGTCCCGCATTTAGACCCAGCGAATACCGGGCGGCTGCCTGTGCTGCCGTGATATAAGGGCGTATGGCTTTTTCACGCTCTGTTTCAAATAAATGCGCATAAGACTCTGTATACAATTCTACCCGGTCTGCTCCGGTTACAGCTGCTGCTTTTATCATTTCAGGATTGGGATCTACAAAGAGAGATACCCTGATCCCTGCATCTTTGAATAGTTTCACCCATTTAGTCAAGACATCCCGGTGCCGGATGGTGTCCCATCCCGCATTTGATGTGATGGCATCGTGTGCATCCGGGACCAATGTAACCTGGGCAGGTTTGACTTCAAGTACAAGCTCTATGAAAGAAGGGATGGGATTTCCTTCAATATTAAACTCTGTATTTATTACAGGTTTGATATCCCGTACATCTCTGTATCGTATATGACGTTCGTCCGGCCTGGGGTGAACAGTGATGCCCTGGGCCCCAAAATCCTCACAATCCCGGACGGCTTTTATGAGATCAGGCATATTGCCTCCTCTGGCATTCCGTAAGGTGGCAAATTTGTTGACATTAACACTTAGATTTGTCATTATTGGTTATCTTTGCTGCAAAAGTACACCAACTTATTGGCAATACAAACATGAAGGTCGTTTTTTACGGACAGGAAATTGATAAGGAATGGCTTCTCCCTGACAGGAGAGGTATTTCTTTTGAGATGCTTCCCGGGAATCGGATTATGCCGGCAGATACAGATCTGCTCATAACAGCAGGAGGTGACGGAACTTTCCTGGAAGCACTTCAGATTGTTAAAGATTCAGGTGTTCCCATAGTAGGTATCAATTTTGGCAGGCTCGGTTTTCTTACCGGTTGCGGTCCGGATTTTATTGAACACTTGTTTGACGCCGTGCAGAAGAAGCAGTACTATAAAACCACCCATACAGTACTTTCGATTGAACATCCGGATCTGATACAAAAAATCTACCCGTTTGCCATAAACGAAATTTGTATACAAAGGTATAGTTCTGCCATGATTGAAGTAGACGTGAAGATTGACGGCAAACATGTGTCTACATACCGCGGCGATGGAATTATTGTTGCAACCCCAACGGGCTCAACAGCTTACTCTTTGAGTGTAGGGGGGCCGATTGTCTTTCCGGAATCCGGAGTTTTAATCCTTTCTCCCATAGCCCCACATAATTTAAACGTGCGTCCATTGGTTTTCAAAGACGATGCTCAAATGGAAATTGAGGTTAAAAGCCGGAGTTCCAAAGCCCAGTTACACATGGATAACCGATCTGTTGATATTGACCTTCCCTATGCATTTGTCGTGAAAAAAGCTTCTTTTAGCATTACCAGCTTGTCTTTTGCCGGAAATGATTTCATAACCACGTTGAGGGAAAAGCTGATGTTGGGATTTGATAAAAGAAACGGAGGAGAAGAGTATGCTTGAAGATACGGGAAAAATGCCCCGTCACGTATCCATAATTATGGACGGAAATGGCAGATGGGCTATGTCCCGCGGACTGGAAAGAAACCTGGGCCACCGCCAGGGAGTGGAAGCTGTGCGTGAAGCAATTGATTTTGCCCTTGAGAAAGGAATTTCCTACCTGAGTCTTTTTGTTTTTTCGGAAGAAAACTGGGGTCGTCCCAAAAAAGAAACAGATGCCTTGATGTCTTTGATGGTGGATACCATTTACAAAGAAACACCCTCTCTTATGAAAAAAAGCGTCCGCTGCATTTTCATTGGGGATCGCACCCATCTTGACTCCAATGTGTTGGAACGTATGGATGCATGTGTGGAACAGACCTCCAAAAATACAGCTATGACGTTAATCCTGGCTGTCAATTACAGCGGCAAATGGGACATTCTCCAGGCAGTTAACCGTTTTATGGAAAAAACAGGGTCTGTTGTTACAGATTCAGGCATAACTCCTGCGGGGTTTTCCGAATACCTGTCTACAGCCGGAATCCCCGATCCGGATCTTATGATAAGAACAAGCGGGGAAATGCGCATCAGCAATTTCATGTTGTGGCAGATGGCATACACTGAATTATATTTTTCACCGGTACTTTGGCCTGATTTTCGCAAACTTGATTTCGAAACAGCCCTGAACGCTTATTTTAACAGGAAGCGCCGGTTTGGAAAGATTGAAGAATCATACTAATATTCCCTGAATGAAGCACCTGTTTTTCTGCCTTATTTTAATTTTTTCGGGATTCCCTGTATTTGGACAGGTTACGGAGACAATAACCGCAGCGGATTCTACCGCCGGAAAACAGCGTACAGTTGTGGTTGATTATTCAAATCCACGGGAGTGTGTTATATCGGGTCTGACGGTGACAGGTGTGAATTACCTGAATGCTGACCAGATCCTGTCCCTGACAGGCCTTGCCTTGGGAGACACCATAACCATTCCTGGTGAAGAATTGCAGTCTATTGTAAAACGTTTGTTTATGCAGCGTTTCTTTTCAGACGTCGGGGTTTACGTGGACAGCCTGGTAAATGACAAGGCATACATAAATATCAACATCGTGGAACGTCCGCGTGTTTCCCAATGGAAATATGAAGGAGTCAAGAAGGGAGAACAGACTGACATAGAAGAAAAGGTCCGGCTTAGAAGGGGAAGTGAAATGTCGGATTACGTAATAAAATCTTCCAGTGATCTGATTAAAGAATATTATGTTGAGAAAGGTTTTTTAAATACAGAAGTAACGGCTACGCATAAAGAAGACACAACCATTAAGAATGCGGTACAGGTTACTTTTCATGTGGACCGTAAGGAAAAAGTACGCATCAAGGAGATCAACTTTATTGGAGGGGATCAATTGTCGCTGCTGAAAAAACGTTTTGCCATGAAGAAGACAAAGGATAAAAGACTTTACAATTTCTTCTTCAGCAAAAAATTTAACGAAAAAGAATATAACAACGACAAGCAGCTCTTATTGCAAAAATACCATGAGTTGGGTTACAGGGATGCACGTATTGTAAGGGATTCCATTTACCAGATTGACCAAAAAAGTTTGGGAATAGATATTGTCATTGATGAAGGTACTCAGTATTATTTCCGGAATATTACATGGACCGGGAACACCCAATATTCAAGTGATATGCTGAATTCTGTACTGCGCATAGAAAAAGGCAACATCTATGACGTGGTAACCATGGAGGAACGACTGTTCGGAGGTGGCAAAACTCAACAAGGTAATGTTTCACAGATATATAAGGATCAGGGATACCTCTTTTTCAGGGTGGTCCCCGTAGAGGTCAATATTGTACAGGATTCTGTTGATGTGGAAATGAGAATTTTCGAGGGAAAACCGGCTACGTACAACCGGATTATCATTAACGGGAACAATGTTTCCAATGAAAAGATAGTTCGTCGCCAGGTATTTACACGTCCCGGGTACCTGTTCAGCCAAACAGAACTGGAGCGGTCCATCCGTGAAATAGCCTCTATGGGTCACTTTGATCAGGAAGCCATCATGCAGATGGGGTCCGGATTTAATGTTGTTCCCAATCAGGTCAACAATACCGTTGATATCATATATAATGTGACAGAAAAACCGGACAGCCAGTTTGAAATAGCCGGCGGGTGGGGTGGAAACACATTCGTGGGTACCGTAGGAATCAGCTTTAACAACTTTTCCATTAAACGCTTGTTTGACAAAGAAGCATGGAGACCCGTTCCTCTGGGAGACGGACAAACGTTATCACTCCGGTTCCAGACCAACGGAACTTATTATATGGCTCTGAGTGCGACTTTTATAGAACCCTGGCTTACCGGTAAAAAACCAACTTCCTTCAATTCCAGTATTTATTATACCAGGCAGACAGCTTCTACATACTATTACCTTACCAATGATCAGTTCATGGAGGTTTACGGACTGGGTCTTGGTTTGGGCACGCGGCTTAAATGGCCGGACAATTACTTTGTGTTCTACAACCAGCTGGACATTAAGCGCTACAACCTGCAGGACTGGGGATATTATTTTATGTTTACTGACGGTCAGTCCAATATTATAGATTATACTGTCACGTTACAAAGAAACTCTACCGACCAGATAATTTATCCACGTCAGGGCTCCGATTTCAAATTCGGATTACAGGTAACCCCTCCTTATTCCCTGTTCAGGGATAAGAATACAGACTATTCAGCCATGACCGATGCAGAACGGTACCGGTGGATTGAATACCATAAATGGACCTTTGATGCAAGTCTTTATACTCGTTTGATAGGTGACCTGGTTTTAATGACCCGGGCTAATTTCGGATATCTTGGTTACTATAGCCGAAAATTGGGTTATTCTCCTTTTGAAGGATTTATGCTGGGAGGTGACGGTATGAGCGGATACAACACCTATGGTGCCGATATCATATCACAGAGAGGTTATTCTAATTATTCACTGACACCGACAATTGATGACGCCTATGCCGGTCGTGTATACGACAGGTTTACTGTGGAATTGCGTTACCCGGTGATTCTACAGCCGCAGTCAACCATTTATGCCCTTGTTTTCCTGGAGGGTGGTAATTGCTGGAGCGACATGCGCGATTTCAACCCATTCTCAATTAAACGTGCCGCCGGTGTTGGTGTACGGGTCTTTTTACCCATGATCGGTCTTTTAGGAATTGACTGGGGATATGGTTTTGATACCGATTTCAGCGGAAAGAAAGGCGGATCAAATTTCCATTTCATGATAGGACAAACTTTTTAATTACATCAATATGAAAAGAGTGTTTTTATTTTTACTGGTTATCCTGGTGACCGGCAGTTTATCGGCCCAGAAATATGCCGTAATGAATTCAGAAACTATTCTGGCGGCTTTATCTGAGTATACCTCGGCCCAGGAACAAATTTCCGATTTGCAGGAACAGTATCAGCAAAAGATACAAGGTGAATATGACCAACTGGAAGCCATGTTCCAGCAATATCAGAATGATAAAACGCGCCTTTCTGCTCAACAGAAAACAGCACGGGAACAGGAAATACTGGATCGGGAAGAAGAAGTGAAAGCTATGCAGGAACAGTACTTTGGAAATGAAGGGACCTTGGCAAAAACATCGGAAGTACTTTTCAAACCCATCCAGGACCGTTTGCAGGAAGCCATTGATTACATTGCTAAAAAACAGGGTTATGCATTGATAATCGATATAGCGGCCGGTATGGGCGTAGTGCATTATTCTCCTGAAATTGACATAAGTAATCTGGTTTTGGAAAGATTACAGGCTGTCAGGTAAATTTTTAGTACATTTGTAATCTTTAAACCAAAACTTATGAAACGTATTGCTACTGTCCTTATTCTATTGATCTGTGTTATTGGCACATCTTCTGCGCAAAATGTGAAATTCGGTCATATTAATTCCCAGGAATTGATAAGCCTGATGCCCGAAAGGGATTCGGCCCTTATCAAATTGCAGGACTATACCAATGAACTGGAACAAACCATAACCGAGATGCAGCAGGAGTACCAGACAAAATATAACACGTACCAGCAGAAACAGGCTACATGGACAGCTGCGGTTCTGGAAGCAAAACAACGGGAATTGATAGAGATACAACAACGTCTTGAACAATTCAGTCAGGGTGCCCAGCAGGAATACCAGCAAATGCAGCAAATATTACTGTCCCCTGTTTTCCAGAAAGCAAATGAGGCCATTGCCAAAGTTGCAAAAGAAAACGGATTTGCATTCATTTTTGATCTTTCTGTCGGGAGTCTGATATATTTTGACGAGCAGGTAAGTGTAAACATCCTGCCTATGGCAAAAAGCGAACTCGGCATCCCGGCAGAAAAAGTGGCTCCTACCCAATTACCGGGGATGGAACAACAACAATAAAGCAAATCTCTATGAACGGTTCATCCATTGGAATAATGGATTCCGGAATTGGCGGGCTTTCCGTACTCAGTCATATCAAGGCGCTTCTCCCTGAGGAGCGCCTGATTTATGTGGCAGATACTGCTTATTGTCCATACGGTACAAGGGAGGTGGATGAGATCATCCACAGATGTGATCTGATCACACGGTTCTTTCTCAGCAGCAGGTGCAAGATCATTGTCCTGGCTTGTAATACAGCAACAGCGGCTGCTATTGATACTTTGCGACACAGATACCCTCAAACACTTATAGTTGGGATGGAACCTGCCGTCAAACCGGCAGTACTACATACAAAAAGCGGGGTGGTAGGGGTTTTGGCAACTCGCGGGACCTTTATGGGTTCATTATACAACAAGACCCTGGCTACATTCGCCGGTGAAGTGAAAGTTCTGGAAAAGGTGGGCGAAGGATGGGTAGAGGCTGTAGAAAAGGGAGAACTGCAATCCGGAGAAACAGAAGAATTAGTTAGAAAAACCATAATCCCAATTCTGGAAGCCGGGGCTGATCATCTTGTCCTGGGATGTACTCATTATCCTTTTCTCATTCCTGTGATCCGCAAAATAGCCGGACCCGGTGTGGAAATAGTCAATCCGGCTCCTGCTGTAGCCAGACGGGTAAAACAATTATTGGATGAAAACGGGCTGGTTGCAGATAATGTTACCTTAGAGCCGGAAGATCTTTATTATACCTCATGTGAAGATGCCAGTGTACTGCCCAAAGCAGTTCCGAATGCAGCAAAAGGAGGTACAATAAACTGGAGACCGTACACGTTTGAGAACATGGAATAAACATCCTTAGCCTGGGGTAACCGTGTCAGGGAGCCTACAAGAACCACATTCACTTTAAGACAACTTTTGCAAATCATAACAGCCATACTCCCGATTACCTGAAGTACCAGATTGATCAGTGCAAGCGCCAGGTCTTCTTTTCCTGCAAGTGCAGCCTTTTCTTTATAAAGAGGATGGGCGAGTTTACCAAAATTTGCCGCCGTCAGGCAAGGAGGTAAATGTTCCATTTCCTGGTCTGTAACATCTCCAATCAGAAGATCTACGTTTTCCAGTTTGCCGCGGGAGGCCATGCGGACGATTTCATGAACCGAGGAACATCCCAGAAGACTGTGTCCCAGACCGGTAAGCGTGCCACCTCCCACTCCTGTGCCTCCCAGGTGGCGGAATCCTTCCGGTGATGCATCTATGTATGTGGTTCCGGTTCCCGTATTTACCACGAGTGCTTCCTTCAGCCCGGAAAGAGCAAGACCTCCGCGCCCAATGGATTCAATTTCCGGAACTATCCGGGTAGGGATCCCCAGGATATTGTCTTTAACCAGGTTGGCATGTGTTCCGGTGGCAGAAATATGATCAATTGCTTTCAAAGCAATATTTTCCTGAGACAGGAAACGTTCCAGTGCGTTATAGAATTCGGGTAAATGATCGTTTGTCTTATATTGAAAAACAGCCTGGGGTGAAGGATAATCCTTGTCCCCAGGCTTTGTAAGAGCCATTTTAGTCAATGTAGAACCAAAATCAAGCCCCAGTCTGTACATGGTTAAACAACTCCTTGTTCAAGCATGGCACGTGCCACTTTCATAAATCCGGCAATATTTGCTCCTTTTACATAGTTGATGTAGCCATCATTTTGTTTGCCGTGATCCACACAAGCCTGGTGAATACTTGACATGATCTGGTGCAGCTTTGCATCTACCTCTTCTGCAGGCCAGTTAAGGTGGGATGCATTCTGAGTCATTTCCAATCCTGAAGTAGCGACACCTCCTGCATTAACGGCTTTGCCCGGTGCAAAATTAACCTTTGCTTTCTGGAAAGCTTCTACGGCCTCGGGAGTACAACCCATGTTTGACACTTCGGCAACAAGTTTCACGCCGTTGGCTATTAATTGTTTTGCATCTTCGCCGTTTAATTCATTCTGAGTTGCACAAGGCAATGCTATATCTACTTTTACTTCCCAGGGACGTTTGCCGGCGTAAAATACAGAACCGGGGAATTTATCTGCGTAAGGAGCTACAATATCGTTGCCGGATGCACGAAGTTCCAAAAGATATGCTATCTTTTCTTCATTTAATCCTGCCTTGTCATAAATATATCCGTCAGGACCGGAAACGGTAACAACTTTTGCTCCCAGTTCGGTAGCTTTTTGTGCAGCACCCCAGGCTACGTTACCGAATCCGGATATGGAAACGGTCTTGCCTTTCAGATCCTGTTGCATTTCCTGCAGCATGTGCTGTACAAAATATACACCTCCGTAACCGGTTGCTTCCGGACGTATGAGGGATCCTCCCCATGTTAATCCTTTACCGGTAAGAACTCCGGTATGTTCACAGGCCAGTTTTTTATACCATCCGTACAAGTAGCCGATTTCGCGGGCACCTACTCCGATGTCTCCTGCAGGAACATCCGTGTCGGGACCAATATGTTTCCATAATTCTGTCATAAAAGCCTGGCAGAAACGCATGATCTCGTTGGAAGAACGGCCACGGGGATCAAAATCGGATCCTCCCTTACCGCCACCCATGGGCAATGTGGTAAGTGCATTTTTGAATATCTGCTCAAACCCCAGAAACTTAAGAATAGATACGTTCACCGAACGGTGGAAACGAAGGCCCCCCTTATAAGGTCCAATGGCATTGTTGAACTGTACACGGTATCCTGTATTTACCTGTACATCTCCTTTGTCATCAACCCAGGTGACCCTGAATGTGAAAATGCGATCAGGCTCTACCAGGCGTTCAATTACTTTGGCTTTTTCAAATTCAGGATGCTGGTTGTAGACATCTTCTATTGATTCCAAAACTTCGTGAACAGCTTGCAGATACTCTTTTTCGTGCCCGTACTTGGCCTCGAGAGTTGCCATTACTTCTTTTGCTTTCATGATAATAGAATAAATTTTAATGTAAATATTTGGGATAAAAAATTTGTTTATTCAACTTCCCAGGTGGCTCCGCTGCGAAGCAGATCGTTCATACAGTGAATGGATGATTTATCAGCTACTTCAGTTACCTGATCCCTTACCATATCGTCGTATGTACGGTCTTTTACTTTACGTATAACACCCAGTGCAACAGGTAGTTCCGGCCATTCCATCTCACACAGCATCATATGCATGCCATGATTCTGTTCTTCTGCATTGTGAACCAGAATGTCATCTTTTGTTATGCCGTTTTCACCAATTGTGACGGCTTTTAAGTGCATCCCTTCCAGGATAAGTCCCTTATCCTTGTCTTTCCCGAAAATCATGGGTTCTCCGTGCCGGAGGGTGATGGTTCGGTCTGCTCTTACACTTTTTTCTGAAATAAAACCATGCGTCTTATCGTTGAAAATAACACAATTCTGTAATACTTCAACCAGCGCCGTTCCATCGTGGGTGGCTGCTTCCACCATAAGCTCCTGGGTGAGTTTCAATTCCACATCCAGTGTGCGGGCAAAGAATGTGCCGCGAGCACCCATGGCAAGGGCTCCCGGATTGAACGGATGTTCCACTGTGCCGAACGGAGAAGTTTTGGTAACTGTTCCCCATTTAGACGTGGGAGAATATTGACCTTTGGTAAGGCCGTATATCCGGTTGTTAAAAAGAACGATATTGATATCAATATTTCTGCGGATAGCATGAATCAGGTGATTTCCCCCGATAGCCAGGGAATCTCCGTCACCTGTCATTTCCCATACAGACAAGGTGGGATTGGCAACTTTTATACCGGTGGCAATGGCAGCCGCTCTTCCGTGTATCCCGTGAAAACCGTAAGTTTTCATGTAATAAGGGAAACGTGAAGAACAACCGATTCCGGATACGAAAACATACCGTTCGTGAGAGTAGCCCAGTATTTCGCTGACTTCCGGCAATGCTCTTTGAATGGCCGCAAGAACGGCATGATCTCCGCAACCGGGACACCATTTCACTTCTTGATCTGATTTAAAGTCTTGAGGAGTGAATTTCATTTTATTAAATTGTTGATTGCTTCGATAATTTCTGATACGATAAAGGGTTGCCCCTGTATTTTGTTGTATTGCAAGTAAGTGAATTGCGGAAATTTTGTTCGCAGGTAGTTGACAAAGTGCCCGCTGTTGAGTTCAAAAACGATGATTTTCTTAAAATGTTTAAAAACATCCTGGGTATTCAGGGGTAGCGGATTGATGTAATCAAAGTGAGCCAGACCTACCTGAACTCCCTGTGAACGAAGTTGACTCTCGGCACTTAGCATGTGTCCGTAAGTGCCTCCCCAACTTACCATCAGAATGTCACCTTTCTCTTCTCCTATAACTTTCACAGGAGGTATCTCACGGGACAGCAATTCCACTTTCCTGGCACGTTCTTCTACCATTTGTTGATGTACCATGGGATCCGAAGAAACAGCCCCTTTGTGGTTTTTTTCCAGACCGCCTACGCGGTGTTCCAATCCGGCTGTACCTGGAAGGGCCCAGCGTGGAACCATTGTTTCCGGATCCCTTTTATAAGGGTAAAAATAGGGCTCATCCGGTTCCGGTTTATGAATTATGGGCGGATTGATTGATGGATAATCTTTCATGTCCGGGATCCTCCAGGGTTCCGACCCGTTGCCCAGAAATCCTTCGGAAAGTACAATGACAGGCATCATATGTTCCATTGCGTGTTTGGCCGCATAAAACGCTGTTGTGAAACAATGGGAAGGAGAATGCGGGGCTATGATGGCAACCGGACTTTCCCCGTTACGTCCGTATAATGCCTGATTCAGATCTGTTTGTTCGGTTTTTGTAGGTATGCCTGTTGATGGCCCGGCGCGTTGTACATCTACTATTACCAAAGGTAATTCCGCAATAATGGCCAGTCCCAGGGCTTCTGTTTTCAGAGAAAGTCCGGGCCCTGAAGTGGTTGTTACGGCCAATGATCCGGAATAAGAAGCTCCAATGGCGGTACAGATACCGGCAATTTCATCCTCACATTGTAATGTTTTCACACCCAGCTCTTTGTGTATGGCCAATTCTTCCAGAATAGCTGTAGCCGGGGTAATGGGATAAGAACCGCAAAACAGTGGTCTTCCCGATTTTTCAGAAGCGGCCATCAATCCCCATGCAATGGCTCTGTTGCCATTGATGTTTCTGTAGATTCCCGGTTTCTGTTTGGAAGGCTTTACAATATATGTGTCGGCAATTGCCTGGATATTACTTGCATAATTATAGCCATCCCTCAGGACCTTGTTGTTCATGTCTATAAGTTCAGGCGATCTGGAAAACTTCTTTTTGAAGAATTCTTCCGTATGCTTAAGGGGCATATTGTAAAGAAAAAAGCAGATCCCAAGAGCGAACATGTTTTTACATCTCAGTCCTGATCTGGGATCCAAACCGCAATTGTTCAGACAATCTTTGGTCAGGGTGGTAATAGGAGCTGCAATAATATTCCTGTTCTTGATCTTCAATTCCGTATAAGGATCGTTGGTTTGAAATCCTGCCTTTTCCAGACCTTTTTCATCAAATGTGTCGGTATCAACAATAATGGTTGCATTAGGCTTGAGCCATTTTACATTTGACTTCAATGCGGCAGGATTCATGGCTACCAGTACGTCGCAGTAATCACCCGGAGTATATATGGCACTGCTGCCGATATGAACCTGGAAACCGGAAACTCCGGCTACGGTTCCCTGTGGGGCTCTTATTTCTGCAGGATAATCGGGAAACGTAGATATCTCATTTCCGAAATAAGCAGATGCATCGGCAAAAAGAGTTCCTGTCAACTGCATGCCGTCTCCGGAATCTCCCGAAAAACGAATCACTACATCCTTTACGTCGATTACTTTGTGCTGCATGGGTTAGTAATATTGATTTATTATTAATAGTGGCAAATATATATAAAATAATAAGGGCCGCAGCCCTTATTGATAATTATTTGTAATAATTCCCTTTTATTTGGGCAACGTTCGTTCTTCAACCATCTTTTTGTAATCAGACAGGGACGTAACCAGAATATTCTCATATTCCCGTTGTCCCGTACCTGCAGGGATCAGGTGACCGCAGATCACGTTCTCTTTCAGCCCTTCAAGCGTATCACTCTTACCAAAGATGGCAGCTTCCGAAAGTACTTTTGTTGTTTCCTGGAAAGAAGCAGCAGACATGAAACTGTTTGTTCGCAAGGCTGCCCGCGTAATACCCTGAAGTACCTGGTTAGAAGTGGCCGGCATGGCATCGCGAGCCTGCACAAGTTTCAGGTCCTTACGTTTAAGGGTTGAATTTTCATCCCGCAGTCTGCGAACCGTTACAGTCTGACCCGGCTTGAGTTCCTGGGAATCTCCTGCATCGGTAACGATCTTTTTATCAAAGATGAAGTCATTTTCCTGCATGAATTCCCATTTGTCAACCAATTGTTCGGGAAGAAAGCGTGTATCTCCCGGATCAACTATTTCAACTTTGCGCATCATCTGGCGAACGATCACTTCAAAGTGTTTATCGTTGATCTTCACTCCCTGGTTCCGGTATACACTCTGGATCTCATTGACAATGTACTCCTGTACTTTGGTGGGACCTTGTATTAAAAGGATATCGGTTGGGGAGATGGCTCCTTCTGAAAGAGCCATTCCGGCACGCACGTAGTCATTTTCCTGAACAAGTATCTGTTTGGACAGGGGTACCAGGTATTTTTTCTCTTCTCCGGTTTTGGAGCGAACAATGATCTCACGGTTTCCTCTTTTAATGCGTCCCATCTGTACTTCCCCGTCAATTTCAGAAACTATTGCCGGATTGGAAGGATTACGGGCTTCAAACAACTCGGTAACCCGTGGAAGACCTCCTGTGATGTCCCTGGATTTGCCAATGGCACGGGGAATTTTCACCAGGATGTCTCCTGCTTTGATTTCCTGGTTGGCATTGACCATGATATGGGCTCCCACCGGCAGGTTGTACTGCCTGAGCTCCTCTTTTCCCTTCATTATCTTCAGGGTGGGGTTACGCGATTTGTCACGGCTTTCAATGATTACTTTATCGCGGTGCATGGAATATTCATCTGCCGCTTCTTCACGGTAAGTAACTCCTTCAATGAGACTGTCAAAAGCCACGGTCCCGTCAAGTTCGGCAATGGTAACGGCATTGTAGGAATCCCATTCGCAAATCTTGTCTTTTTCCTTGATCTGGTCTCCATTCTTAAAGAACAATACGGCGCCGTAGGGTATGTTATAGGAAGATAATGTAATGCGTGTATTGTTGTCCACTATACGCATTTCCGCAGTACGTCCAATAACAATTGTCTGTTCTTCACCGGTTTCGGAAATCTTAGTCAATGTTCTCAGTTCGTCAATTTCCAGGGTTCCGTTGTAACGGGCTACGATCTCGCTTTCAGAAGTTATGGTGGAAGCAGTACCTCCCTGGTGGAACGTACGCAATGTCAACTGAGTTCCCGGTTCACCAATGGATTGTGCAGCGATCACACCTACCACTTCTCCTTTTTCCACCATTCTGCCTGTGGCCAGGTTTCTTCCGTAACATTTGGCACAAACACCTTTTTTGGATTCACAGGTGAGCACGCTTTTGATCTCAACCTGTTCTATGGGAAGTGAAGATATCCTTTCGGCAATTTCTTCTGTAATTTCTTCCCCGGATTCTATGATCAGGTCTCCGTTCAGGGGATCGAATATATCATGTACGCTGGTACGGCCCAGGATACGGTCGTGCAATGATTCCACCACCTGATCCTTGTTTTTAATAGCAGTAGCCACCAGGCCTCTGAGCGTTCCACAGTCTTCTTCATTGATGATCACATCGTGTGAAACATCCACCAGACGGCGGGTAAGGTAACCGGCATCGGCTGTTTTAAGAGCCGTATCGGCCAAACCTTTGCGGGCACCGTGGGTGGATATAAAGTACTCCAAAACAGATAATCCTTCTTTAAAGTTAGCCAGAATAGGATTCTCAATAATCTCGGCACTTGTGGATCCCGATTTCTGAGGTTTTGCCATCAGGCCGCGCATACCGGAAAGCTGTCTGATCTGGGCTTTTGATCCGCGGGCTCCGGAATCAAGCATCATATAAATAGGGTTGAATCCTTCGTTATCTTCTTTCAGCTGTTTTTCCAGGATATCAGTCAACTTGACGTTAACTCCGGTCCAGACGTCCAGTACTTTGTTATAACGTTCGTTATTGGCCAATAGCCCCATGTTGTAATTACTCATAATGCTTTCCACATCCTTGTAACCCTTTTCAACAAGAGCGGTTTTTTCTTCGGGAACAATCACATCGTCCAAATTGAATGACAAACCGCCACGGTAGGCCATACTGTACCCGATTTCCTTGATATCATCCAGAAACTGCGATGTACGGGCCACTCCGGTTGTTTTCAATACAAGATTGATAATATCGCGTAAAGATCTTTTGGTGAGCACCTCATTTATGTAACCTACTTCTTGGGGAACTACCTGGTTGAATATCACACGACCTACAGACGTATCTATTATGTGGGTTCCCAAAGCGGGGTCAGCCATAAATACTTTAGTGCCTCTTGAAGGATGATTGTCATCTTTTGCACTACGTACGGTGGTTTTGTTCAAACGCAGTTTGATTTGCGTATGCATTTCCACTACCTTTTCGTTGTAGGCAATGATTACTTCTTCTGCGTTGTAGAAGGTCATCCCTTCTCCCTTGGCTTTTTTTCTGAGTTTGGTAATGTAATAGAGACCCAGCACCATGTCCTGTGAAGGAACGGTAATGGGCGCCCCGTTGGCAGGGTTCAGGATGTTGTGGGAACCCAGCATCAGCAATTGTGCTTCAAGGATGGCAGCGTTTCCCAACGGCAGGTGTACGGCCATTTGGTCACCGTCAAAGTCGGCGTTGAATGCCGTACAGGCAAGGGGATGCAACTGGATGGCTTTGCCTTCTATGAGTTTTGGCTGGAATGCCTGTATACCCAGACGGTGCAGGGTGGGAGCACGGTTTAACATGACAGGATGTCCTTTCATTACATTTTCCAGAATATCCCAGATCATGGGATCTTTACGATCCACTATCTTTTTGGCTGATTTCACAGTCTTTACAATACCGCGTTCAATGAGTTTGCGGATGATAAAAGGTTTGTAGAGTTCTGCCGCCATGTCTTTGGGCAATCCGCATTCATGCATATGCAGTTCCGGACCTACCACAATAACCGAACGGGCTGAATAGTCTACACGTTTTCCCAATAAATTCTGACGGAACCGGCCCTGTTTTCCTTTTAAGCTGTCGGACAGGGATTTAAGCGTCCTGTTGGCTTCCGTTTTTACGGCGTTTGACTTCCTGGAGTTATCAAAGAGGGAATCTACAGCTTCCTGAAGCATCCTTTTTTCATTTCTCAGGATCACTTCCGGGGCTTTTATCTCTATGAGCCTTTTTAACCGGTTATTACGTATGATAACACGGCGATACAGGTCATTCAGATCCGATGTGGCAAAACGGCCTCCGTCAAGCGGAACAAGGGGGCGAAGATCGGGAGGTATCACGGGGATCACTTTCATGATCATCCATTCCGGTCTGTTTATTTCTTTGGAATCCCGGAATGCTTCAACAATGTTCAGACGTTTTAATGCTTCCGTTTTTCTTTGCTGGGATGTTTCAACGTCTGCCTTGTGCCGCAATTCGTAAGAGAGTTCATCCAGGTTGATGCGTGTCAGAAGCTTGTAGATGGCCTCGGCTCCCATGCCTGCAATGAATTTATTAGGATCTTCGTCATCCAGCATTTGGTTTTCTTTGGGAAGGGTATCCAGAATGCCCAGGTATTCTTCCTCTGTCAGAAAATCCAATTCTTTAACACCGTCCTCTGCCTTAATCCCCGGCTGGATCACCACATATCTTTCATAATATATGATAGCTTCCAGTTTCTTGGAAGGGATGCCCAACAGGTAGCCTATCTTGTTGGGTGTGGAACGGAAATACCAGATGTGTGCTATAGGCACTACCAGGGATATGTGTCCCATACGCTCCCGGCGGACTTTTTTCTCGGTCACTTCCACACCGCAACGGTCGCAAATAATGCCGCGGTACCGGATGCGTTTGTATTTTCCGCAATGGCATTCGTAATCTTTTGAAGGCCCAAAAATCCTTTCACAGAACAATCCGTCACGCTCCGGTTTGTAGGTGCGGTAATTGACCGTTTCAGGCTTGAGCACTTCCCCGCGTGACATAGACAGGATCTCTTCCGGAGAAGCCAGTCCTATGGTGATTTTATTGAAGTTGCTTTTTAACTTGCTATCTTTTTTGTAAGCCATAATCAAAATTTTATTCCAGGTTAACGCTAAGACCCAAACCGCG
>DAOSXZ010000016.1:0-21496 GCA_035380845.1 Bacteroidales bacterium
GTCGGCCACCATTCCTGCGGGTTGGAATTGGCTGTAAGGGCATGGCATATCCAGACGACTTTTTTTCCTTCCGGGGAACCTTCACTGCAATGATACGTGATCTTAATGCCGGGCAGTACATCTCCGCATTCCAGCTTGAAAGGATCTTTATAGAAATAAGAGTTTTTTTTCATAGGGTACATTTTGCAAGAGATCCGGACAGGTCTTTTCTCAAATCTTCTATGTGTTCTATACCTGCTGAAAGACGCAGGGTGCCGGGCCCGATTCCTGCCTGTTGCAGTTCCTTATCTGATAATTGTCCGTGGGTTGTGGAGGCCGGATGGGTAATCAGGGTTTTGTTGTCTCCCACGTTGGTCAGGTGTGTAATGAGTTCAAGCCGTTCTACAAATTGGGCTGTGGTGTGGCGGTTCCCTTTAAGTGTAAAGCTCAGTACGGCACCTGCCCCGTTTTTAAAATATCTTTTAACGTTGGGATAGGAAGGATGCGTTTTCAATCCGGGATAACTCACATGAGCCACTTTTTCCTGTTTTTCAAGCCACAAGGCTAATTCCAAGGCATTATCCATGGTCCTTTGCATACGCAGCGACAATGTTTCAATCCCCTGCAGGATCAGCAGGGCGTTGAACGGGGAGAGGCTGCATCCCCAGTCCCGTAAGCCCAGGGCACGGGCCCTGGCAGTAAATGTTTTATTTCCAAATGTTTTCCAAAAGTTCAAGCCGTGGTAAGAATCACAATTTTCAGTCAAATGCGGAAACCGCCCGTTATCCCAGTTGAAATTACCTGCCTCTGCTACTATGCCGGCTATGCTGTTTCCGTGACCTCCAATCCATTTGGTGGCAGAATGGGTAACGATGGCTGTTCCGTATTCGGCCGGCCTAAACAGGTATCCGCCACCTGCAAACGTGTTGTCCGCGATCATTGGAATATTATGTCTGGCGCAAATTTCTGCCAGGGCTTCAAAATCGGGAACGTAATAATCGGAATTGGCGATGGTTTCAACAAACAAGCCTTTTGTGCGATCATCAATGAGCACTTCCGCATCATGAGCTTTTTTGCCGGCAGCAAAGCGAAAATCAATCCCGAAACTACGAAACCGGTCCCTGAACAATGTATGCGTTCCGCCGTACAAGGAAGGAAAAGTAATAATGTTGTCACCGGGCAAGGCCAGGTTTTGGAATGTAAGAAAATGAGCAGCCTGCCCCGATGAAGTAGCTACAGCGGCCGTACATCCTTCCAAAGCGGCAACCCGTTCTTCCAGTACACGTACGGTAGGATTGGAAAGGCGGGAGTAAATATACCCGTCTTCTTTCAGTTGAAAGAGGCGGGCAGCATGTTCCATGTTGTTGAAACAAAAGGCGGAGGTTTGGTACAAGGGAGTGGCACATGCTCCGGTGGCCGGATCCGCAGTACGTCCGGCATGGACCTGTAAGGTCTCAAAATGATCAAAAGATGACATTATGGCGTGAAATTTTTATGTTGGCTAAAAGGGAAACGGGGTGGAACAAGGAATTGTTCCGGGCGGAATTGCATCTTAACGATGCATTCGCATTATCATAGAAGATATGTGTAACAAGTATATCACAATACAAATATATAAAGATTTTGTAAAAATATTTGGTTTATAAAATAAAGTACTTTATATTTGTGGCAACATTACATTTTAAGCATGGAAAAAACTATGAATGAAAAAGAAAGTCTGGAGTTGATCACCAGGATGATCGACAACACCCGTAAGGGAATAGAAAAAAATGCCGCTTTGCCTATGCTGATTTTCGGGTACACAAGCATTGTAACCACATTGGCAGTCTGGCTGGCAATTACGAAAACAGGTAACTACATGTTTCATCTGTTGTGGATAGCCATACCCGTTATAGGATGGCTGGTTTATGGTTTGATAGGGAACTTCCGTTCCCGCAGGGAAGGCGCTTCACAATCCCATATGGGATCCCTCATTGGAAGAATATGGATCTTCCTGGCCGGTGTCATGATGTTGTGTATGGTGCCCGCTTTTCTTATACGCGGATTTCCGGCCTCCTTTGTCATGATGCTTCTGGCAGCCATTGGTGTCAGTTGTTCGGGTCTTCTTGTACGGTACGCCCCGTTGATCATTTGCGGTTTACTGGGTATACTCACATCATTTGTACAGTTGTGGGTGACAGGTATTACCAGTATGATTGTCCTTGCTGCCGGATTCGCAGTAATGATGGTTCTCCCGGGTCACATATTGCACTATGCCGCCAATAAAAAACAGAAGAACAATGCTTAACCAGTTAGATCCCCTTTTGCATTCTGAATTAAGACTGGCCGTGATGTCTGTACTCATTGCACTGGAAGAAGCGGATTTTTTGTATTTGCAGGAAAAGACAGGTGCTTCTTCCGGAAATCTGAGCATTCAGCTGGACAAGCTTCAGCATGCGGGGTATATAGAAATAGAAAAAACCTACAAAGGCAGGAAACCGCGGACCGTGTGCCGGATAACACAAAAAGGTGTGGAAGCGTTCCGTAATTATGTGGACGTCATCAAAGGTTACCTGGATGTCTGAATGGTGCCGCCGGCTATCAACCCTGCCAGGGCGGTCAAGCATTCTTGTTGTGTCATAAGGCTCAGCCGTGACAATTCTTCAATATCGTAACCATTGCTGTTGTCATAGGTTCTGAGAACCTCCAGCAAACGTTTATGCCGGGAATCCATGGTAAATGATAAGGGTTTGGATGAATGTGTCATTTTTAACACAGTGGTCTCCAATAGCGAGGCCACTTTGTTTTCATCCTTCTTCCTGATAAAACACGCTTGTTTTCCCGTTTCATCGGGAGCCGTATGCGGGGCCCGGGTGCTTTTTGGGACATTCACTTCCATAACCGTTTTGCCTTCGTATTCCCAGAAGCGCGTTGTATATTTCAAGGCAGGTTTACAGAAAACGTGTGCGGCGGCTTCTACCACATAAGCTTCTTCCTCTTTGTGTTTCAACCCTGCCACTTTCCCGTTGTCCTTAACTCCTACAAGCAGCCTGCCGCCTTCGGTATTTGCAAAGGCGGCCAGGGAACGGGCAATCTTTTTGGCGTCATTCAAAAAATACTTGAAATCCTGCTGCACGTGTTCCCCCTGACTGATCATTTTTTCCAGCGGATGCATACTGCAAAGATAACACTCCTTTTTCGTATCTTTGTCCCATGGAAAGAGCGATATTTGCGGCAGGCTGTTTCTGGGGTGTGCAACATTACCTGGACCGGGCTCCCGGCGTAATAAACACAACCGTCGGGTACATTGGAGGGGATAAGGAAAATCCCACTTATGAAGAAGTCAAATCCCGTCAAACCGGCCATGCCGAGGCAGTGGAAGTGGAATTTGACCCGGTTTTGACGACTTTTGACCAATTGTGCCGCTTGTTCTTTGAGATCCATGATCCGGGGCAAATGGGTGGACAGGGTCCCGACATGGGGCCGCAATACCGGTCAGAAATCTTTTATACGAACGACAAACAACGGGTGACGGCTCAAAAACTCATGGACATTCTAAGGGAGAAAGGACATACGGTCAATACAGCCCTGACTGCGGCTTCCCGTTTCTGGAAAGCAGAAAATTACCACCAGCATTATTACGATAAAACGGGAGACCATCCCTATTGTCATTTTAGAGTTAAAAAGTTTTGACCATGGCAGATGAAAAAGTGATTTTTTCCATGAACGGGGTCAGCAAGATCCTTCCTTCAAGCAATAAAACCATTATTAAAAACATATACCTTTCTTTTTTCTACGGGGCAAAGATCGGAGTGATAGGATTGAACGGATCCGGGAAATCCACTCTGCTTAAGATCATTGCCGGGATTGAATCGGGGACGGAAGGAGAAGTTGTTTGGGCTCCCGCTTATTCCGTGGGATACCTGGAACAGGAACCGCATCTTGACGATTCAAAGACGGTCATGGAAACGGTTCAGGAGGGGGTGCAGCAAGTGGTTGACCTGCTGAAAGAATATGAAGAAGTGAACCTTAAATTTGCCGAGCCCATGAGCGATGATCAGATGAACGATCTGATATTCCGCCAGGGCGAGCTTACCGAGCAGATTGACAACGCCGGAGCCTGGGACCTGGATTCCAAATTGCAGCGTGCCATGGACGCCCTGCAATGCCCGCCTGCCGATTCTTCTGTGAAAAACCTGAGCGGCGGGGAAAGGCGTCGCGTGGCGTTGTGCCGCCTGTTGCTGAGCGAACCCGATGTGCTTTTGCTTGACGAGCCCACCAACCACCTGGACACCGAGAGTGTGCAGTGGCTGGAAGCCCACCTGCAGCAATACAAAGGAACGGTGATTGCAGTAACCCACGACAGGTATTTTCTGGACAACGTTGCCGGATGGATCCTGGAACTGGACCGGGGGGAAGGCATTCCCTGGAAGGGCAATTATTCTTCCTGGCTGGAGCAGAAAACCATCCGTTTGACGATGGAAGAGAAACAGGAAAGCAAACGGCGCAAGACGTTGGAACGGGAGTTGGAATGGGTGCGTATGGCCCCAAAAGCGCGCCATGCCAAATCCAAGGCACGTCTGGGGGCTTATGAAAGAATGCTCAACGAAGACGGACGGCAGAAAGAAGAACGTCTTGAGATTTTTATTCCCAACGGGCCCAGGCTGGGAGACAATGTGATTGAGGCTGCCGGTGTTTCAAAGGCATACGGGGAAAAATTGCTCTTCGAGAATCTGAATTTCAAATTGCCTCCGGCAGGGATCGTCGGTGTCATTGGTCCTAACGGGGCCGGGAAAACAACGTTGTTCCGCCTGATCATGGGAACCGAGTCTCCCGATGCCGGGACTTTCCGGGTGGGGGAGACCGTACGTTTGGCATATGTGGACCAGCAGCACAAACAGATTGATCCGGACAAAACAGTTTACCAGACCATTGCCGAGAACTCGGAATATGTCCAATTGGGAAACCGGCAGGTCAACGCACGGGCGTATGTTTCCCGCTTTAATTTCTCGGGGGCTGACCAGGAAAAGAAATGCGGGATTCTAAGCGGCGGGGAACGCAATCGCCTGCACCTGGCACTTACGCTTAAGGAGAATGCCAATGTGCTGTTACTTGACGAACCCACAAATGATGTGGACGTCAACACCATACGTGCTTTGGAAGAAGGTCTTGACAATTTTGCCGGATGTGCCGTGATCGTATCTCACGACCGGTGGTTTCTGGATCGCATTGCCACGCACATACTGGCTTTTGAAGGTGATTCCGGGGTATATTTCTTTGAAGGCTCTTACAGTGAATATGAAGAGAACCGGAAACGCCGCCTGGGAACAGAAATCAAACCGTTCAAGTACAAAAAACTACAGGATTGACCGGTCAGGTTTTCATTTCCTGTGGTATTCGCTGGGAGCAGCCCCAAAGTGTTTCTTGAAACTTATGGAGAAATGCGAAAGTGTACTGAATCCTGTCAGATCAGCAACTTCAGAGATGTTGTATTTGCCGGTGCCCAATAACTCTTCAGCGCGGTTCAGTTTGTAATTCTTGAAAAAGACATTGGGATTCATCCCTGTAAGCCCTTTGACTTTATAATAAAATTTGGTCCGGCTGATCTTAAGTGTTTCCGTCATTTTTTGAATGTTAAGCTCCGGATTGGACAACTCTTTTTCCATGAGATCGTACAAGTCTTTCAAAAACTGTTTATTCTGGGGCAATAACTCTTTATCATCTACATCCAGGGGTGGTTTTGTGGTTCTTTCAAGAAGGCGGTGCAGGGTTTCCCTGTTTTTGAGTTGGGATTTAATAACAGCTTCCAGATAAGGTGGTTCAAACGGTTTTGTAATATAAGCATCTGCGCCGGCCTCAAATCCGTTGACTTTTTCTTCGGTTGTTGTTTTGGCTGTAAGCAGTATGACGGGTATATGACTGTAACTGAGATTCTCTTTAATATTACGGCAAAATGTAAAGCCATCCATGCCCGGCATTACTATATCACTGATTATCAGATCCGGTAAGGTGGTTTCCATGGAATTCAAAGCTGTTTGCCCTTCAAATTCGTGAATAACGTGGTAATGAGGACGCAGAATCATTTTCAGGTAATGAGCTACGTCTGTGTCGTCTTCTACTAAAAGAATCACCGGCAGTTCTTTGTTGTTTTCTTTTTGTTCCTGAATGATGTCGGTATAGGATCCGGGCGGGTTGAAGGCAGCATCTGTGTCTGCAGGGGGTTCAGAGAAATCCAGTTCTGAAGGATCGTAGGCGGTTTCATCCACGGGAATGATGAAAGTCAACATGGCGCCCCCGTCGGATTTATTTTCTGCTTTAATCAATCCGTGATGTGTTTCTACAAGACGTCTGGAATAATACAATCCTATTCCGGTTCCCCAGGAAAGAAATCCGGTTTTCTGACGTTCCATCTGGTAATACCTGGTAAACACCTTTGCAAGGTCTTTATTGTCAAATCCCGGACCGTTATCTGCAACCGATAATTTAACGTACCAGGAGGATACAGGCCCTGCACTTTGGTCAAGGTCAAAACTCTTTGCAGCATCTTTACTGTCTATCACATCAAATGTCACCTCTATACGTCCTTTACCGGGAGTGGCAAATTTTACCGCATTGGCCAACAGATTTCCTATGATCTTGTCAATTTTATCCTCGTCAATCCAGGTGAGGAATGTGTCTTCCAGCCCCTTGGTACGCAAGGTTATGTCTTTTTCGGAAGCATTGATCCTGAAAATATCCACCAACTTATTTACCGGCTCAATGATGTCAGTTTTTCTGACCCGCAGGTTGAGCGTATCGTTTTCAAGTTTATAAAAATCCAGCAACTGATTGATCAACTTGAGCATTCTGCGGACACTGCGCTGAATGATAAATACCAATTGCCTGTTTTCTTCAGAGATCGTGTTATCCTGGGCTAATGTAGAAATCGGACCGGCTATCATGGTCAGAGGGGTGCGGAATTCGTGTGAAATATTTGAAAAGAATTTCAAGTTGGTCTCATTCTGCCGGAATTCCCGTTCCCGCTCCATTTCAATTTGCCGGGTTTTAATTTTGTTTTTCTTGATCCTCAGGTACAATGCAAGTATGCTTCCCAGGATCAGAGCCCCCGACAATCCGTAAAGGAGCCATGCCCACCAGGAGAGCCAGGGCGGGTTTTTGACCCTTATTGAAAGCGATCGTGAAGTTTCTGCTATGGTGTTATCATGGTTTTTAATCTGTACGGTAAATGTATATTTACCCGCAGGAAGGTTGGAATAATAAGCTTCCCGGTGCTGGCCGGCCGAAATGTCCTCTTTATCAAAGCCGGATAAACGGTAAAAATATTCCACACGCGGGGCTGTGTTATTGTAATCAAGTGCGGCAAATGATATACTGAAGTTATTTTGTGTATGGTCCAGCGTGATTTCAGGAAGTTCTGTCAGTTCGCGTTTTATAGGTCCGTTGCCGGACGGCATAACCAGTTTGTTGTGGATCTTCAGGTGTTCAAAACATAACGGAACAGATCTTTTTTTGGCAATGTCCAGGGGATTGAAATGAGTGATACCGTGTGTTCCTCCAAACATCAATATGTTATCGGGAAGTCTGACGGCACTCCTTTCGTTGAACTGGTTCCCTGATATACCGTCCATGGCCGTATAGCTAAAATACTGATCTATGGTTCTGTCGTAACGGATCAATCCATATTGGGTACTGATCCATACCTGCCCGGTGTTGTCTTCTAACAGGCCACTTATGTCATTGCAGGACAAATCTCTGACCGGGATTATTTCACCTGTGGCAGGTATATACTTTATCAGGCCGTTTCCGACAGTCCCCATCCAGATAATGCCGGCCGAATCTTCCATTAATGCAGAAGGGATCAGTGGCAAATCCTGAAAAAGGTGTTGCATATCCAGTTTTTCAAAGCTCATATCTTCCGGATACAAGATCCTTGGATTCTGTTTGAACCCCGGAATAAAAAGGGATCCGTCGGATAGGGGGAGAACATGAGGAATATACACAAATCCGGGATAAAATAAATCCACGTGTTTTATTTCAAAGGACCCTTTTTCCAGGAAAAAGATCTGGTGGCTGAAAGTCCCTATCCATAATGTTCCCTCTTTGTCCGAGGTGACTGAAAGGATGGACGGAAGAGATGTAAATCGTTTTACCAGAAAGATTTTATCCCGGATGTATTTCAGGGCTATCAGTTCTGTATAATGATAGAGCCAGACCGTATTATCCGGTGCTACATGAATGTTGATCAAAGGGTCATTTAAAAATCCCGGAGCCAGGTTTTCTATCCTGTCCGATAGATCCACTAATAAATCAGTTTCCCGGTCATAAACAGAAATGCCCTCCCTCCGCGCAGATATCCACACATTCCCGTTGCTGTCCGTATCTAATGAAACAATATTTTTGCCGTTATACCTTTTGGTAAGTAAGTTGTTTCTGCCAAAGGACTTGCGTGATGGATTGTTTACAAAAAAACCTTTGTCATAAGTTCCTATGAAAATATTGGAACGTGAATCTTCATATAAGGATGTGATTTCTGCATCCGGAACATCAAAAGGAAAATCATTGTCACTCTGATGGATCAATTTGTCTGTAAATGGAAGGTACAGGAACAGACCCTGGTCGGCAGTGTTGATCAACATTGAATTCCTGTTGTACGGCTGAATAATTGTTATTTTGGAATTCATCAAGACCCGGTTGCCGGCAATCCCCGCGGGTAATAAAGAATAACCACCGGTCCTGGTGTCCAGTATAGAGAGAAATTGTGCCCCTGAAAGCCAAAGTTCTCCATTATCTCGCAGATGGGAGTATGTGATATATCCCGGCGTTTCCCATGAAGCTTTCAACTCAAGTGTTTTGGAATCGTAGCAGAACACTTTGGCCGGAGTTACCAGCCATAACCTGTCCAGACGGTCCATGTGAAATGTATTCGGGAACCCGGAAAATTCAAAATTCAATGCATGCCGGAATACCTTCCGTTCCCGATCAAAAACAGAAAGGGAAGAACCCAGACTCAGAAACAATGTTCCTTCGGAATTTTCAAGAAGTTGAATGCAATTACGGTTGGGACCTTCTACCGGAAAATTGGTAAAATGCCCGTCAGGGCCGTAGAGACTCAGTCCGTTTACCGTCAGGAACCACATCCTGTTTCGTGAATCTTTGAAAATATATTGTAATTGATTGTCAACCAGAGCGGTACTGTCACCACTCCTTAGATATCGGCTGAACTCGTAACCGTTGAAACGGTTCAGCCCCCTGCCGGTACCTATCCATATATATCCGTTTTTATCTTCTCCAAAACACCTGATGTTCTGGTTGGATAAACTTGAAGAAAGGGAAAATGATCCATCGGCAAATTCGGGTGATGATATTGTGTTTGTACATCCACAGAGCAGTATGGAAATAAAAAAAAGTGTTGCAACAAGACGTCGGATTGTCATAAACCGGGTAAAAGTAAAATTGAAGACGAAAATACAGAAATCAAAGCAGAATTTGACAAATCTGATAAAATGTGATAAAAATTGAACAAAAAAGAAACAAATGCAACCTTCATATGGACAAATTTGGAAAAAATGTAATGATTCCGGAAAACCCGGATGAGCGTGTCGCAGTAGTTTTGTAATAACGCAATCCATATGATTATGAAATATACTGTTGGTATTATTATGTGTGTATCTGCCCTGTTCCTGGCAGGGTGCTCCCGGGGAACAGACAGTCAAATGTTTGTTGGCAAAAACACTTCCCGGGTAATAGCTTCTTCCTCTGATGCCGTGGCAGAAACCGTTACCGGCAAAGTTGCCGGTTACAACGAAAACGGGCTTTCTATTTTCAAAGGCATTCCATATGCGACAGCGCTACGCTTTGAATTGCCGCAACGTCCTGAATCATGGGAAGGTATACGCAGTTGCCGGGCTTACGGACCGGTATGTCCACAGGCAGTAAGGACCGGATGGCAAAGCGATGAACAGGCTTTTGCTTTTAACTGGGATGACGGATTTCCTGGAGAAGATTGTCAGCGTCTGAATATCTGGACACCCGGCCTGGATGACGGAAAAAAACGTCCTGTCATGGTCTGGTTGCATGGGGGAGGTTACTCGGCAGGATCGGGACAGGAATTGCCTGCATACGACGGGGCATCACTGGTTTTGTCCGGAGATATTGTGGTCGTCACTCTGAATCACAGGTTAAATATTCTGGGATTTCTGGATTTGTCGGCTTTCGGAGAAAAATACAGTCTGACGGGAAACTTAGGTATTCTGGATATTATTGCGGCCCTGGAATGGGTAAGGGACAACATCGCAAACTTTGGCGGAGATCCCGGGAATGTAACGCTGTTTGGGCAATCCGGCGGAGGAGGAAAAGTATCCACATTGCTGGCAACTCCCCGTGCTTCCGGATTGTTTCACAAAGCCATAGTACAAAGCGGATCCATGATATCTGCCATGAAACCTGAATATTCCAGAAAAATCGGGTTGGAAGTAATGCGTGAACTGGCATTACAACCGTCGCAGATAGAAAAACTTAAAGACATACCTTACCGCACATTGTCAGAGGCAGGGGAAAAAGCCGTTGCCCGAGTTGGAAAAGAAGCGGAAGCAGACGGATTTCAATCACTGATTTTCGGGTGGGCACCCACAACAGACGGGATTTTTCTGCCCGAACAGCCTTTTGAGCATGAGGCACCCGAGACGGCAAAACATATACCTATGATAATAGGAACAACACTCCACGAATTCTGTGCAAGTACATATATGCCTGATCTGAGAAACATTGATCTTCACAAGGCTCGGGAAATACTTAACCAAAAATACGGGGATAAAACAGATTCTTTTATTGAAGCCGTTGCTGCGGCGTACCCGGGATTCCGGCCTGCAGATTTGTTTGATATAGACACGCGTTTTCGTCAGGGAGCTTTATATCAGGCAGAAATGAAAGCACGTCAGAAAGGAGCCCCGGTATATATGTATTTATTCAGATGGGAATCCCCGGTGCTGGACGGCTCGCTGCGTGCGATGCATTGTATGGAATTGCCATTTGTTTTTAACAATATTCACAGGAGCCGGCACATGACGGGAGGTGGGGAGGAAGCTTCCCGTCTTGCAGATAAAATGAGTCGCGCCTGGATCAATTTTGCCCGCAGCGGCAATCCCAATGTCGCTTCATTGCCGGAATGGGATCCCTTCGATCCCGGAACGGGAGCTACAATGGTATTCGACAACCAATGCCGGATGGAATACCATCACGACAGGGAGTTGATCAGCTTTATTTTGGAGATAAACAAAAAATTAATAGACCAACAAACTAACTAACCATTATTTAATAACCAAAACCAATTTTTATGAAAAAACTAAATTATGGTCCTGTGATCATGTTTTCGTTGCTGGTTTTCAGCTTTTTGCTGATTGTGCCGGCAAGTGTAACAGCGCAGGATGCACAGGTCAGGATCAGTGGTACTGTGACCGACCAGGCCGGTCTGCCTTTACCCGGAGCTTATGTTACCGCTGTGGGATTGCAACGGGGAGTAAGCACGGATCAGGACGGGAAATTTGAACTTTCAGTTCCCCAAAATACTACGATCGCTGTATCTTATGTGGGATTTAAAACAGCAGAAATCCCGGTTGGCGATCGTCGTGTGTTTGAAATAACACTCCAGGAAGACGCTCTTTTCCTGGAAGATGTTGTAGTTATCGGGTACGGTGTGCAACGTAAAAGTGACGTAACCGGTGCTATTGCAAAGATCAATACAGATGACATAGAAAACCGTTCGGTTGCACGTGTAGAAGAAGCCCTTCAGGGAAAAACCGCCGGTGTACAGATTATTACCACATCCGGAGCTCCCGGAAAAGGCATGGATATTAGGGTTCGCGGAATTAGCTCCAATTCAGGTTCTGTAGATCCGATTATCCTGGTGGACGGGTTGCAGGTTTCTGATATGGGATACCTGGATCCCAACAATATTGAATCCATTGAAGTCCTTAAAGATGCTGCTTCTGCCGCCATATACGGGGCCCAGGCCGGTAACGGAGTCGTACTGGTAACCACACGTTCCGGAAAAAGGGCAGGGGAAGGCAGGATCTTTTATGATTTTCAATATGTGTTAAACGATTTGGCTAAGGTGCCCGATGTTATGAATGCTTCACAGTACATGGACTACATGGTGGAAGCAGGCACGTTTACGCAAGCCGAGTTTGATCAGAAATACGACGGAGTAACCAATACCAACTGGGCAAATGTGGCTTTTGAAACATCCCTGATGCAACGTCACAGCCTGGGATTCCAGGGCGGAGGTGAAAAAGGCAGTTTCTTTGCCTCAATCAATTACCTGGATCAAAACGGAATCGTTGCCGGAGATGCGGATGTTTACCATCGTCTTACCGGTCAGGTTAATGCAGATTACAAGATCAAAAAATGGTTACGTGTGGGGATGACTTCTTCCATAGAAAAATGGGATACACGGTCAGTCAGTGAAAGTTCGGAATACGGGAGTTTGCTGGCCGCCGTTTTGGCGATGGACCCGCTTACTCCCAATTTATACAGTCCTTCCGAACTGCCTCAGTTTATGAAGAACAATCAAAATGATCCGGATTGGGTGGCTTTATACAATGATTACCTGAAGAATGAGAACGGGGATTATTACGGAGTTTCCCAATTTGTCACAGCTGAACAGGTACATCCCATGATCATGCGTGATGCTACGCAGTCGGATTCCTGGGGGGCCAATCTTCTGGGAACATTTTTTGCCGATTTCACCCCTGTCAAAGGCCTGACCATCACCTCAAAACTCGGTTACCGCCTGGGTTACAACAACAGTAAAACATACGGAGGATTGTATTATGCCAACGACATGGTATACCGCAGTAAAATGACCTTAAGCCGCAGTGCCGCAAACAATGTTTACTACCAGTGGGAAAATTTTGCCAATTACGATCTGGAAATTGACAATCACCGCCTGAACTTCATGGCCGGTATTTCTTTTGCCGAAAGCCGTAACGACTACGCTTCGGCAGGAACAGACAAACTTACGAAAGATCTGCCTCTGTTTCGCGACATCGGGTATTCAGATCCGACAGCAAACAGAACCATAGGAGGAGGTTTCGGCAAATCATCAAAAATGTCTTATTTTGGACGTATCTCCTATTCTTACAGGGACAAATACCTGCTCCAGGCTGTGTTGCGCCGGGATGCATTTGATGCATCTGTACTTCCCGTGGAAAAAAGATGGGGTACTTTTCCTTCCGTTTCGGCAGGATGGGTTGTATCCAAAGAAGGATTTATGCAGGGCAACAACCTCATTTCTTTCCTGAAATTGCGTGCCAGCTGGGGCCAGAACGGTAACATAGGCCCCCTTGGAGGCTTCCGTTACCGCACTTCCATAGCTTCCAGTTATACCTATCCCTATTTCAATGAAATTGCTTACAATATAGGGTCGGCACCTACAGGACTTACCAACCCGGATATTCGCTGGGAAACATCTGAACAAATAGATATCGGTATTGATTTGAGGATGTTTAACGACAGGCTCACATTCGCGGCAGATTTTTATACGAAAGAAACCAAAGACCTCTTGGTAGCTACGACACCTCCGTACGAAACCGGAGTAAGCAGCACTACAGTCAATGCCGGAAACGTACACAATCACGGATTTGAATTTGAACTGGGCTATACAGGAAACATTGGGGATTTCAATTACAACATCAGGGGGAACCTTTCCACTGTTACGAATGAAGTAACCTACCTGGATCCGTCTATCAGCCGTATATCGGGTGGTAGTTACCATACATATTCGGGCTTGACTGCATTTGAAGTGGGTTACCCGGTATGGTATATGCGCGGATACCAATTGGATCATATTGATACCCAGACAGGTGATCCCGTTTTTGTAGACCATACCGGCGACGGACTGGTAAGTGACGATGATAAAGTCATGATTGGAAGCGCCTTGCCGGATTTCACATACGGGCTAACCATTAATATGTCCTGGAAAGGACTGGATTTGACTCTATTTGGCGCAGGATCCCAGGGAAATGATATTTTTTCATTGCTCAACAGGGTGGACCGTCCACAAGGAAACAAATTGTCGATGTTTTACGATGGACGTTGGACACCTGACAATACGAACGCCTTGTATCCCCGTCCCGGCAGTAATGATGAAGATAAATTCTGGATGTCGGATGCCAATGTTTTTGACGGATCATATTTCAAGATCAAACAAATACAGCTGGGCTATTCCCTGCCTCAAAAATGGATGCATAAGATAGCTGTCAATTCGCTGCGTTTTTATGTCTCACTTGACGACTGGTTCTGTTTCACTTCTTATCCGGGAATGGATCCGGAGGCAGCATCGTACGGTTCCACTTATGGAATGGGTCTGGACAAAGGGGCATACCCCCTGTCCAAGAAGACTATGTTCGGTTTAAATATCACTTTTTAAAAGAATACAGCCATGAAAAAATATATTATCACTTTGATTTTTGGCCTGTTGGTACTTAATTCATGTGCCGAACGTCTGAATATTGATCAATGGGGAGTCCTTTCCGAGGAAATATTCTACCAAACCGACGAACAGGCGATGGAAGCCATAACAGCCGTTTACAACACATGGAGAGGTCAGTATTTCAACAATTTTTATCTTAAAAATATGCTGTCCGATGACGTCTATTGCGGAGGCGGAGGCAGGGGAGACAACAGCAATTATGAAATGATCAACGAATACCGGTTCAGTACCGCCAGTACGGTGGTCAGCGGTGCTTTCAGCGGATTTTACAGTATTATTTACATGTCCAACCTGATTGTGGACCGTGTGGAACCGGATACAGACATCAAAGCCAGAGTCGTGGGTGAAGCCAAGGCCGCCCGTGCATGGGCCATGACCGAGCTCATTACCCTCTGGGGGGCCGTTCCTTTTGCCGATCACGTACTGGGTGCCGATGAATACCAGTTGCCCAACGGGGACATCCCCGCCATGTGGGCCTGGGTAGAGCAAAACTTTACCGAAGCAGCCGCTGTACTTCCTTCCAAAAGCAGTGTTGACGGCCAGGAGGCCATTGGAGCCCGGTTGACCAAAGAAGCGGCACTGGCTTTCCTGGGAAGAGCGCAAATTTTCCAGGAAAAATATGCGGAAGCGGCCACAAGCCTGAAAGCGGTAATTAATTCCAATAAATATGCTTTGGTGGATGATTTCAGCCAATTGTTGCGTGATGCCACTGATTTTGGACCTGAAAACATCTTTGAATCCAACGCCATAAACGATCCGGACAATGCCTGGAGTCAGGGAACCATGCTCTTCTCCCTGATGATCAACTGGCGTTCCGACCACCTGACGGGAATGCCGGAAGGGATTTGGAATACGGGATGGGGATTTTTCAATCCTACCAAATCATTATACAATGCATTTGTGGAAATGGAAGGCCCTGAAGGTTATCGTCTGAGCCATACCATGAAAACACGTGAACAGATGGGCGGCGGATGGGCTTTCAACTGGGAAACCTTTGAAATGGTCTATGTCCCCATTGAAATCACAACACCTTTGTATGGAAATGAAGGATTCTTGCAATGGAAACACCGTTTCCCGGAAAATGAAGTAGTGACCAATTCCTGGGGTTACTCCAGCTGTAATAATTTCCGCTGGATGCGTTATGCCGAGGTATTGTTGCTCGCTGCCGAAGCCTGCCTGTTGTCCGGAGACCAGGCCTCTGCTCTGAACTATATCAACCAGGTTCGCGTCAGAGCACAGCTGGAACCCCTGGGCAGCCTGACCCTGGAAGACATCAAGAAGGAAAAACGCCTGGAACTTTGCTTTGAATGCTGCCGTTACCAGGACCTGGTACGCTGGGGTGATGCGGCATCGGTACTTGCACAACAGGGAAAAACCATTCCGGCTTTGCACAACGACGGAACGGTATCGGTTGCTGTTACCAATACCGAATACGGTTTCAAGACAGGAAAACACGAATTGTTGCCTTTCCCGGAACACGAGATGAACGTAAACCAGAATCTGACACAAAATCCCGGATGGTGACGCAGAAAACGTTACATTCGCTAAATTTTAAAAATTGAATCAATGATAAAAAGAATCGTTTATCTGACACTTGTATGCCTGTTGTGCTCACCTGTGCTTATGG
This sequence comes from Bacteroidales bacterium, assembly GCA_035380845.1. Lineage (GTDB taxonomy): Bacteria > Bacteroidota > Bacteroidia > Bacteroidales > UBA932 > DMER64. The sequence continues at coordinate 16,074 of DAOSXZ010000016.1, forward strand.
CGCAACAGGCCCTTTTTATGGGAGGCCCCCAAATAACTTCTCCACAGGTGAATCCGGACAATTCAGTGACTTTCCGTCTTTTGGCACCCGATGCCCGGGAAGTAAGGCTCACGGGTGATTTTATTCCCGCCCAGGGATGGATGCCCGGAAGCGAGCTTATGACAAAGGATGACAAAGGAATATGGGAATATACCACAAAACCGCTGGATTCGGATCTGTACGGGTATGCTTTTACGGTTGACGGATTACGCATGATGGATCCCAATAACGTGCACCAGATCAGGGATGTGGCTACTGTGACCAATATTGTGATTGTAGGCGGTGGCCAGGGAGATATATACTCGGTACAAAAAGTTCCTCACGGAACGGTGTCTCGCACCTGGTACGACAGTCCTTCCAACAAATACGTTCAAAAACGCAGGGTCACTGTTTATACACCCCCGGGATATGAGAACAGTAAAAAGAAATACCCCGTGTTTTACCTGCTTCACGGTATGGGCGGGGATGAAGAAGCCTGGATCAACCTGGGCAGAACGGCTCAGATCATGGACAACCTGATTGCAGCCGGAAAAGCAGAACCCATGATTGTTGTGATGACTAACGGAAATGTGGTTCAGGAAGCGGCTCCGGGTGAATCTTCACTTGGGTTGTACAAGCCTACCATGCAATTGGATGGAACCATGGACGGACAGTTTGAATCTTCTTTCAAAGACGTGATCCGTTTTGTGGAAAACAACTACAGGGTAATTCCCAAAAGCCATGCACGTGCCATTGCCGGACTTTCCATGGGGGGATACCATACGTTGCATATTTCCAGGTATTATCCAAAAACTTTTGATTATGTAGGTTTGTTCTCTGCTGCCATCATGCCCGATGAAAAAGTGGCCGGAAGTCCGGTATACCAGGATATTGAAGGTACACTCAAACAACAGCGTGATAACGGATTCAGCCTGTACTGGATAGGTATTGGTAAAGAAGATTTCCTGTATAAAGCAAATGTAGACTACCGTCAGTTGCTGGACAAGATAAATTTACCATATGTTTACAGGGAAAGTGGTGGAGGACATACCTGGACCAATTGGAGGGTATACCTTTCTGAATTCGCTCCTTTATTATTTAAATAAATGGCTGTTTTTCTTTTCTTTCCTTTCATTTAGTGTTGTTTTTATTTAACTTTGCTTTTAAATAGCTTAATTTTTGCCTAAATTTAAAAGAATGAAAAAATTTTTAAACGTATGTTTTATTACGGCCTTATTGCTGTCAACAGCCGCTTGCCAAGACAGTAAACAGCCTACTGTTTATATTGACGGCGTTCCGCAATTAAATCCCGACAATATTGAAGAAATTATCGGGACAATGACAACTGAAGAAAAAGTGTCGTTACTCATAGGTACGGGTATGGCCGGTTTTACAGGAGATAATCCCGTAGTGGGAGAGACCCGCAACCTGGTTCCCGGAGCAGCAGGCACTACATGGCCCATTCCGCGCCTGGGAATTCCGGCCATAGTGTTGGCCGACGGTCCTGCCGGTCTGCGGATAGCTCCGTTGCGTGAAGGAGATGAAAACACCTATTATTGTACCGCTTTTCCCATTGCCACGCAGCTGGCATCCAGCTGGGATTTGGAACTGGTTGAAAAAGTGGGACAAAACATGGGAGCTGAAGTCCTGGAATACGGATGCGACGTATTGCTGGGGCCCGGTATGAATTTGCATCGCAATCCTTTATGCGGAAGGAATTTTGAATATTATTCGGAAGATCCCCTGGTTACGGGGAAAATGGCAGCAGCCATGGTAAAAGGAGTACAATCCAACGGGGTGGGTACTTCCATCAAACATTTTGCCGTGAATAACCAGGAAACCAACCGTATGGGCAATGATGCACGGATTGACACCAGGGCACTCAGGGAATTGTACCTGAAAGGTTTCGAAATTGCGGTTAAGGAATCAAACCCCCGGACCATAATGTCTTCCTACAACAGAATCAATGGCACTTATGCATCGGAAAGCCGTGATTTACTTTCTACCATAACCCGCGATGAATGGGGATTCCGGGGTACGGTCATGACTGACTGGTTTGGTGGATCCGACACCCCTGCACAGGTTTACGCAGGCAACGATTTGATGATGCCCGGAAGGCCCAACCAGAAAGAAGACATTATGAAGGCCCTGGAGAATGGATCCCTGTCTGAAGAATATGTTAATACCAATGTAAGGCGCATTCTTGAACTGATAGTTGTTTCTCCTCGTTTCCGTGGATATGAATACAGCAACAAACCGGATTTGGAAGCTCATGCAAAGGTTACCCGTCAGGCAGGTGCCGAAGGCATGATCCTGCTGAAAAACGCCGAAAATCTGCTTCCCCTACCTGAAGATATGAGAAAAATTGCCGCTTTCGGGAATACTTCCTATGCATTCATTGCCGGAGGAACCGGCAGTGGAGACGTGAACGAGGCATATACGGTTTCTTTGGTGGAAGGATTGGAAAATGCCGGTTTTACACTAGATGAAACGTTGAAAAAAGAATACCTGGATTACCGTAAAAAAGAAGTGGAGAAACGGGAGAAGACACGTTCAAAAGATATGCTGAGTGCTTTTATGCCGCAAAAGCCTTTTCAAGAATACCTTCCTTCAGAAAGGATGATACGCAAAATGGCTGTGGAAAACGATATTGCTTTCGTTACCATAGGCCGTAATTCGGGAGAATTCATGGACCGCCGCCTGGAGGATGATTTCCTGCTGACAAACACAGAAAAGGAAATGATTGAAAAGGTGTCTGAGATCTTTCATGAGAAAGGCAAGAAAGTGGTTGTGATACTGAATATAGGCGGTGTTATTGAAACGGCTTGTTGGAAAGATCTGTCAGATGCGATACTCCTTGCATGGCAGGGAGGACAGGAAGGCGGCAATGCTGTAGCCGATATCCTGACAGGGAAAGTGAATCCATCCGGCAAACTTACCATGACATTTCCCGTGGCCTGGGAAGATCATCCTTCATCAGCTGACTTCCCCACAGGAAACGAACCCCAAAGCGGAGCTCCCCTGATGGCCGTCATGCGAGACGGAACTCCCGAACCGGAAAGAGACCCCGTAGCCAATGTTGATTACACTGAATACAAAGAAGGTATCTTTGTGGGGTATCGTGCTTTTGAACATTACGGAACAGAAGTATCCTATCCTTTCGGTTACGGACTATCGTACACAGACTTTCAATACGGGGAACCGGAAATTTCCCTTCGCCGGGGAATATACACGGTAAGTATTGATGTTACCAACACAGGCAACCTGCCCGGAAAAGAAGCCGTACAACTCTATGTGTCTGCGCCCGGGAAAGATATGATCAAACCCGTGAAAGAACTGAAAGCTTTTGCCAAAACAGGGTTGTTGGGACCCGGACAAACCGAAAAGGTGGAAATGTTACTTTCAACATATGATCTTGCCTCATATAACCAGGAACGTTCGGGTTGGGTGACCGAACCCGGTACCTATAAGATACGTTTGGGAGCTTCTTCTGCCGACATCCGGTCTGAAGCCTCAATTACTGTGAAAAAGGAAATTTTTGAAGCCGTTAACAATGTGTTAACCCCACAAATCTGATTATTTGCCAATAAACAGTTTTTATTATGGAAAACCACCTCGTCAGGGGTGGTTTTTTCCTGTTAAATAGTAAATTTGGATTATGAAAAAAATAATCACTATAGCAGCATTGTTGGCATGTTTGCCAATGGTTGCACAAGAAAAAGCCGTCATTGATCTGCAACCGCAGAAAGATACATGGCGCATAGAAAAAGAAATCTACGGACATTTTGCCGAGCACCTGGGAACGTGCATATACGGGGGACTGTGGGTTGGTCCCGATTCTCCGATCCCCAATACGCAAGGTTACCGTAACGATGTGCTGGAAGCACTGAGAAAATTGCAAATCCCTGTTCTGCGCTGGCCCGGAGGCTGTTTTGCCGATGAATACCACTGGCGTGACGGGATAGGTCCGCGGCAACTGAGGCCAAAAATGATCAACACACACTGGGGGGGCACGGTAGAGGATAACAGCTTTGGCACTCATGAATTTTTGAATCTCTGTGAATTGTTGGGGTGTGAGCCGTATGTGAGCGCGAACCTGGGCAGCGGAACAGTAGAAGAAATGGCCGACTGGGTGGAATACATGACATCCCCGGCCGACAGCCCACTGGCCAACCTGCGCCGCGAAAACGGAAGGGATGAGCCTTGGAAAGTCAGGTATTTCGGAGTGGGAAACGAGAGTTGGGGCTGCGGAGGAAATATGCGTCCTGAGTTTTATGCGGATCAATACCGCAGATATGCCACCTATTGCAGGAATTTCGGAGACAACCGCTTGTTCAAGGTTGCCGTGGGACCCAGTGATTTTGACGTCAACTGGACAGAGGTGATGATGGACAGAGTCGGATGGCGGATGAACGGGCTTTCGGTTCATTTTTACACGGTTTATGATTGGAATGCCAAAGGCTCCGCCACAAAGTTCACCCCGGACGATTATTACCGGACACTTGGGAAATGCATGGATATTGACAATGTGATAAAGTCCCACAGCACCATTATGGACCGGACCGATCCCGATAAACGAATCGCGCTCATGGTAGACGAGTGGGGAACCTGGTGGGATCAGGAACCGGGTACCGTACCGGGCCATCTGTACCAACAGAACACTATGCGGGATGCTTTTGTAGCCGCCCTTTCGCTCATGGTATTCCATCAACATGCAGACAGGGTGAAAATGGCCAATATTGCACAGCTGGCCAATGTCCTCCAGTCAATGGTCCTGACAAAAGAAGATAAAATGGTTCTTACGCCCACTTATCATGTGTTTGAAATGTTCAAAGTGCATCAGGGAGCTGACTATATGCCCCTGGAGGTGAGTACTTCAAACATAGTTACGTGTGACAAGAAAGTCCTCCAGACGGTTTATGCTACTGCTTCCGTGAGTGAACAGGGAGTTATTCATATCTCCCTGGCTAATGTAGACCTGGACAAACCGTGTGAGGTGACTATCAATATGAACGGAATAAAATACAAAAACATATCCGGCAGAATTCTTACCTCGGGGCATATTACGGATTATAATGATTTTGATCATCCCCATACAGTCAGGCCCGAACCCTATTCAGATATACGATCCGGAAAAGACGTTCTGACACTTGCTTTGCCTGCCAAATCCATAATTACACTGGAACTGGCTCCTGCTGTTAAATAATAGCAGTGAAAAGCCTTCCTTTGAAAAGAAATCGTTACTTTTGACGGATTTTCATATAAAACAATAACCAATAATCATTTTAAATATGACAACAGAGAAAAAAAGCTACGCATTGCCAATCATTATGATGATTGTGCTTTTCGGGATGATCTCATTTGTGACCAACCTGGCAGCACCAATGGGACAAGTATTGAAAGAA
>DAOSXZ010000017.1:0-19839 GCA_035380845.1 Bacteroidales bacterium
TTATGGCAACATTCAAAACAAAAACCGATAAAGGACTAAAACCCCTGAACACGGCCTCACTTCCTGATATCGTTTTCATGCTATTGTTCTTCTTTATGATATCCACAAGTTTTCGACAAACCGAACGTGTGGTCAGCGTAAAACTTCCGGAAGCAACAGAGGTTGCAAAACTGGACCGGAAAGACCTGGCAAGCTACATTAATATCGGCACCCCGATACCTGCATACCAGGCTCAGTTTGGAAGCGAAGCACGTATTCAACTAAATGATGCTTTCAGTACAATTGACGATATCCGCGACTTTATTGCGGCTTCCCGTGAATCCATGTCGGAAGCAGACCGTCCTTTGATGACAGTTGCACTGAAAGTGGACGAAAACGTCAGAATGGGTATTGTAACGGATGTGAAACAGGAACTCCGCCGTTGTTCTGCATTGAAAATTATGTATTCTACACGTCGGAAAGCTGAAAATACTGATTTCTGATACGTATATATGATATTGAAAAGCCGCGGTACATAAAATACTGCGGCTTTTTTTTACCTTTGTTGATTACAAAATTTAATTTATATGAAACGTTTATTCGGCTTATTGACCATTGCATTATTGATAGGATGCCAGGAAGTTCCGCATCGTGCAAAATATGTTTTTTTATTTATTGGGGACGGAATGGGCCTGACCCAGGTTGCTGCCGCCGAAGCCTACCTGGCCAACAGTAGCGGGGAAATTGGATCACAGGCATTGAATTTCACGCAGTTCCCGGTTCTTGGAACCGCGACCACCTATAGTGCAAGCAATTGGATTACCTGCTCTTCAGCATCAGGGACAGCACTGGCAACAGGAACAAAAACAACAAACGGCATGTTGGGTGTATCTTCAGATACTGTTGCCCTGAAAGCCATTACTTATAAGATTAAAGAAGCCGGTTATAAGGTCGGGGTGTCATCAACGGTAACGCTGGACCATGCTACACCCGGTGCTTTTTATGCCCATGCCGCTTCCAGAAATGATTATTATACCATTGCGACGCAATTGCCTGCAACCGGTTTTGATTTCTTTGGCGGAGGAGGTTTTATTTTGCCTAAAGGTTGGAAAAGAGACCAGGTTCCTGTAACAGATCTTATTGAACAGGCCGGTTATACCATAGCTTACGGTATGGATGATTTCCAAAATGTGTCATCAACCGGTAAACTGGTTTTGCTCCAGGATGAAACCAGGGATTTCATGGGCGCATTGCCTTACGCCATAGACCGTAAAGAAGGAGATATGACGCATGCAGATATTGTACAAGCCGCCATTGAATTCCTGGAAAATGAAAAAGGATTTTTCCTTATGAGTGAAAGCGGAAGGATAGATTGGGCATGCCATTCCAACGACGGAAAAACATCCATCCTGGAAACCCTGGATCTGCAAAATGCCGTTCAGGTTGCCATCGAATTTGCTCAAAAGCATCCCCAAGAAACACTGATTGTTGTTACTGCCGATCACGAGACAGGCGGAATGGCCCTGGGCTGGGAAAATCAGTACAACGTGTTTTTGGATCAGCTGAATGAACAAAAGGCATCCAAAGACATTCTGTTAGAATCCGGTGACAAGAAAGCGGGAGAAATGGTCGCAGAAATTAATCGCAGAGCGCGGATCGGATGGACAACTTCTGCTCATACCGGAGTTCCCGTTCCTGTTTATGCGATGGGAACCAACAGTGAACTTTTCGCAGGCAGAATGGATAATACCGATATTCCCAAAAAGATTTGTGAAGCTATGGGGGTGGTTTTTTAACCCCTTAAACAATGCATTCACCGGGCTAAATCCCCCTTTTGGTCGATTTCCTGTTGTATAGAGAAAAGTCTGCAGTTACTTTTGCGTCAAATCTAAAATATTTTATTATGGAAATCTTAGACGACAGACAGGAACAGGGTGTTCAAAGACAACCCGAACGCCACAAACATGCTTCTGGGGGTATTATCATTGGCCTGGTCATGATAGTGGCAGGTATTATACTCATTTTTTCCAACGCGGGATGGATACCTTATGCATTAAGAAGAATTTTGCTGTCCTGGCAAATGCTGCTTATAGTTCTGGGAATTGTTTCATTTGCAAGAAAACAAAACATTCAGGGGGCTATCTTACTGGTAATTGGCATTGTGTTTTTACTGCCCCGGATAGGTGCCCTGAACATACTGCCCGGATTTGAATGGTTTACCCATTTGAACTGGGGCAATTTATGGCCTTTGATCCTGGTGGGAATAGGTGTCCTGATTTTTACAAAATCCCGGCGAAGTGAAATTCCCCCCACACATAACAGGCAGTACCCCCGTAATGATTTTTCCGGGAAAAGCAGTTCGAACTCAGGTGGATATGTAAACTATTCGATGGTCTTTAGCGGTTCCGAGCATGTATTCATGGAATCCGTTTTTCGCGGCGGTTCCATAGAAACTGTTTTTGGAGGAATGACCCTGGATCTTAGAAGAACGAATTTACAGGAAGGAATTTCCTATTTAAAGATTTCGTCGGTATTTGGAGGCACCACCCTGCTCATTCCTACCGACTGGAATGTAGAGATCCGAACCGATGCGGTTTTAGGGGGATTCAAAGACAACCGTCCTATGATCAATAATTCGGATAACAGTTCCCGATTAATCATTGATGCTGAATGTGTCTTTGGAGGTGGAGAAATTAAATAAATATCAATGGACTGCCTGTTTGGGATTTGCCCTGGCTATTTCATTCCTTCTTGCCTATCTCACAGGTTCTTTAGTATCTCTTGGTTGGAAGGAGTATCTGATTGATGCCCTTGTTCTTACAGGCTGTGTTATATTCTTTGTTTTATTCCTGCAAAAAATGCACGTATACGGCATGCCCGTGTACGTGCAAATCATTATATTTCTGGTTGCAATATGCAGTCTGCCTGTATTGGCCCTTTATTTTTATCTGCCGCATGAACGTTTTCTTCTTGTTTACCGAATCATTCCGTTACGGATATTTATTGGCATCCTGGTAACAGCAATTTTCTTTCTATGGAGAAAAACGCGCATAACCACGGAGCTCCGGGAAGAATCGGCTCAGGAGATAAAAAAGGAAATGTCATCTTCTGCGGATTATACAGATAAAATTACAGTCAGAGCAGGCAACGGAATCAAGGTGATCCCAGTAGAAGATCTATTGTTCATTCAGGCCGACGGGGATTACATTTCGCTTGTGACTGCTAACGGATCCTGGCTGAAAGAGGAGACCATGAAACATGTTCAGGAGGTCCTGTCTCCTTCCCAATTTGTGAGAATTCACCGTTCTTTCATTGTAAATGTTGCAAAAATAAATCGTATTGAACGTTACGGGCAACAACAACTGATTATTTTGAATAACGGCAAATCCATTCGTATAAGCGCTTCGGGCTACAGAACACTTAAGGAAACGCTGGGCTTTTGAGACCTGATTTTGTTTTTTGCTTACCTTTGCAAAAAAATAGAAATGGATTTCAAAATTAAAGAGCCAAAACTGGCTGCTTTCGGAAGAAAGGAAATTGAGCTGGCCGAAAGGGAAATGCCGGGACTAATGGCCTTGCGCAACCGATACGCTAAAGAAAAACCTTTGAGTGGTGCGCGCATCACAGGAAGTCTTCATATGACCGTACAGACTGCGGTTCTTATTGAAACGCTTAAATTACTGGGAGCAGATGTAAGGTGGGCTTCCTGTAATATTTTTTCAACTCAGGATCATGCGGCAGCAGCCATGGTTGAAGCCGGTATTCCGGTTTTTGCATGGAAAGGTGAAACGCTGGAAGAATACTGGTGGAGCACTTTGCAAGCTCTCTCATTCCCTCATGAAACAGGACCTCATCTGATAGTGGATGACGGGGGTGATGCCACTCTGCTGATTCATAAAGGAGTGCTGGCAGAAAAAGACAGTTCCATTCTTGATACGATGAACGGAAGTATTGAAGAAAAAGTTATTGCAGCCCTTTTGCGAAAAACGTTGAAAGACAATCCCGGGATGTGGACCCGTATGGCAAAAGGCATGAAAGGAGTCAGTGAAGAAACAACTACCGGAGTGCACCGCCTGTACCAGATGTTTGACAGGGGAGAACTCCTGTTCCCGGCTATTAACGTGAACGATTCTGTTACAAAATCAAAATTCGACAACCTGTACGGTTGCCATGAATCTCTGGCAGACGGGATCAAACGGGCCACAGACGTTATGATTGCAGGAAAAGTGGTGGTGGTTTGCGGTTATGGGGATGTTGGAAAAGGATGTGCCAGGAGTATGCGTTCTTACGGCGCACGTGTTCTGGTCACAGAGATCGATCCAATCTGTGCCCTTCAGGCATCCATTGAAGGTTTTGAGGTTCGTACACTGGAAGACTGTCTGGATGAAGCAAGGATCTTTGTTACAGCTACCGGCAATTGTGATGTAATCCGTATAGAACACATGGCAAAAATGAGGGATCATGCCATCGTTTGCAACATTGGTCACTTTGATAACGAAATACAAGTTGATGCCCTCACAAATTATCCGGGAATCATTAAAGAAAACATCAAACCTCAGGTAGACAAATTTACATTCCCCGACGGCCATTCCCTTATTATGCTTGCTGAAGGACGATTGGTGAACCTGGGATGTGCCACGGGACATTCATCATTTGTCATGAGCAATTCTTTCTCCAACCAGGTTCTGGCACAAATCAATCTATGGAAAACAGATTATGATTTGGGAGTCTATCAGCTGCCCAAACACCTGGATGAAGAAGTGGCACGATTGCACCTGGATTACCTGGGTGCCAAACTTACCCGCATGACACAAAAACAGGCTGATTACATTGGATTTTCCATAGAAGGCCCTTATAAACCGGACTATTACAGATATTAACCATTATGATAAAATCACGCACCAAAATCATTGACCTTCTGAAAATGCAGGCTGGAAATCCCGTGCAGGTAAAAGGCTGGGTACGAACCAAAAGGGGTAACAAAAACATAGCTTTCATTGCTTTGAATGACGGCTCCACCATACACAACGTACAGATTGTGTGTGACATGTCTGTCTTTACAGAAGAACAACTGCGACCAGTCACTACAGGAGCTTGCATTCGTGTCAAGGGCGATCTCGTTCCTTCTGTAGGGACACAACAAGCCGTTGAGATCAAAGCCTCTGAAATTGAAATATACGGTACTGCGGACCCGGCTGTTTATCCTTTACAAAAAAAAGGACACAGCATGGAATTTCTGCGGGAGATAGCGCATCTCAGACCCAGGACCAATACCTTCGGCTGTATATTCAGGATCCGTCACGCTATGGCTTATGCCATTCACAAATATTTTAACGACAACGGATTTGTGTATGTGCACACTCCTATCATTACCGCATCTGACTGTGAAGGTGCCGGAGCCATGTTCCAGGTAACGACACTGGATTTGAACAATCCGCCCAGAGAGACAGATAATTCCATTGATTATTCCAAAGATTTCTTTGGTCGTCAGACCAGTCTGACCGTAAGCGGCCAGCTGGAAGGAGAACTGGGGGCAATGGCACTTGGCGAAATTTATACTTTCGGCCCTACTTTCAGGGCAGAGAACAGCAATACACCCAGGCACCTTGCCGAGTTCTGGATGATAGAACCGGAAATGGCCTTTTATGACATTGCTGACAACATGGATCTGGCAGAAGACTTTATCAAATACCTGGTAAAGTATGCCTTGGAAAACTGTGCGGCAGACATAGAGTTTTTGAACAATATGATAGACAAAGACCTGATAAACAGGCTTGAAGGTGTTTGTGACACTCAATTCGTACGTCTGTCCTATACAGAAGGTATAGAAATTTTGATCAACAGTGGCCAGGCATTTGAATATCCCGTTTCCTGGGGTATAGATCTGCAGAGTGAACACGAAAGGTATTTGGTGGAAAAACATTTTAAACGTCCTGTAATATTAACAGACTATCCCAAAGAGATCAAAGCTTTTTACATGAAAGAGAACGCGGACAAAAAAACCGTACGGGCCATGGATGTTCTTTTCCCAAAGATCGGAGAAATCATAGGAGGATCACAACGGGAAGAAAATCTGGAAACACTCCGTAGAAGAATCACGGAGATGAATATGTCTGAAGAAAACCTGGATTGGTACCTGGATACCAGGCGCTTCGGAACCGCTCCTCATTCCGGATTCGGGATGGGATTTGAGCGCCTGCTCTTGTTTATTACGGGAATGGCAAATATCCGTGACGTCATACCTTTTCCGCGAACTCCAAAATCTGCTGAATTTTAATATGTTGATAATTGGTATAGCCGGTGGCACCGGTTCAGGCAAAACAACCGTAGTGAATAAAATACTGGAGAGTCTGGATCAAAAGAAGATCACTGTAATTCCCCAGGATTCCTATTACAAAGACAATTCTCACCTTCCATTGGAACAAAGGCAGGAATTGAATTTTGACCATCCCGAATCCATTGACTGGGAACTTATGGTAAAACACCTGTTACAGTTAAAAGCAGGGAATCCCATAGAACAGCCAATGTATTCCTACATAACTTGTACTCGTTCCAAAGATACAATCCACATTGAACCTACACAGATTATCATTGTGGAAGGAATCCTGATTTTTACGGATCCTCCCCTGAGAGATTGTCTGGACATGAAGATCTATGTGGATGCCGACCCGGATGACCGTTTATCCAGGGTAATATCCAGGGATATAATTGAAAGGGGAAGATCTGTCAACAAGGTGCTGGAACGTTACGAAAAGACGGTAAAGCCCATGCACCTTCAGTTTATTGAACCCACAAAACGATATGCCGACATCATAGTACCACAGGGCGGGCACAATACGGTAGCAATTAATGTATTGATATCTACCATCGAACAAGCCCTGTTAACCAGGTAAGCTTTGTTCGGAATGAAACAAGAAACAAAAACAGGACTCTATCTGACGGTGATCGTACATTTAATCGCCCTGATTATCTTTTTGTTGTTTCAAATCCATTCGCTAATTCAGAAAGAATCTTCATTTGTCCTGGATTTTTCCCAACAGGAAGAACTGGAGGCCCAACTTCAAAGGGAGCAAATGCGTGCCCAGTTGAGCGCCGGGCTGGAAGAACTGCTATCCGGCATAGAACAGCAATCCAGGAACGTTGCAGTAGATGTGACACAGAGAAATCAAAATCTAAAAGACGACCGGCATGAAGATCCCTCACGTGTATATGAAGAAGCGGAGGAACTGCAAAAACGTCTGGATGCTGCACGGGAAGCCGTAGAAGATGCCGGAGGTGAAGAAAACAATGCCGTTTCACCGGAAAAAGAAGAAGCAGAAAAGATAAAACCTTATACCGGCCCGGCTGTCCTGGAATACCGGTTAAACGGACGAAAAGCCATGAACCTTCCCATACCTGTTTACAAATGCATAGGAGGTGGTGATGTTACTGTATTGATTGCCGTGGACCAAAAAGGATACGTACAAAAAGCTGACATAGTGGATGATTTTTCTTCCAGGGACAGATGCTTGCGAGAGTTTGCCCTGCGCGCGGCAAAACAAAGTAGGTTTACTGCATCCACCGAAGCTCCCTCCCTGCAAAGTGGAGAAATTGTCTACCGTTTTATTCCTCAATAAGTATTAAATACGTAACTTTGGACTGTGAATTCAAAGCAATATCAGGAAATAAAAGACCTTCTTACCCAACTGGAACAAAAGATTGAGGCGTTATGTGATCCTGCTGAAGACCAACCTGTTGAACAGGTGTTTGAGCTTGATTCCCCACCTGAGCGTGAGCCTCAAACAGAACCGGAGCCGAGTCCGGAGCCGAGTCCTGAGCCGAGTCCTGAGCCGAGTCCTGAGCCTGGTCCTGAGCCTGATCCTGAGCCGGCGCCTGAAACGGTAGGTGATTTGTTTTCCGGCTATGCCCAACGTCCCACCCTTGCCGATTCTCTGGCAAAAACAAAAAACGGCAAGCCTTTGAAAGAAGTCATTCCCCTGAACGACAGGTTTCTATATGAAAAAGTACTGTTTAACCAAGACAGGGCTTTGTACGACAAGACGTTGAACGATCTTCAGGATATAAAGGATATGCAGCAGGCTGAAACCTATCTGGCAGAACATTTTCCCCACTGGGAATTATCATCTCCCGCCGTACAGAAATTTCTTATACAGCTGGAAGATGTGTTCTAAACTCATGATCGTCCCCACTCCAATCGGGAACCTGGAAGATATAACCCTAAGGGCCCTGAATGTGCTTAAAGAGGCAGATCTCATACTTGCTGAAGACACACGTACCAGCAGTATTCTTCTGAAAAAATTCGGCATCGGGACGCATATGGAATCGTTTCACAAGTTTAATGAGCACAAACTGGTGAGTTCCGTTGTACAAAAAATTAAGGATGGCATGCGGGCTGCACTCATAAGTGATGCCGGCACCCCGGGGATATCCGATCCGGGTTTTTTATTGATAAGAGAATGCCTGGCTGCCGGTGTTGAAGTTGAATGCCTGCCCGGGGCCACTGCCCTGATCCCGGCTTTGGTAAACAGCGGTTTCCCCTCGGATCGTTTCTGTTTTGAGGGTTTTTTGCCGGTCAAAAAAGGCAGACGAGCCCGTATGGATTCTTATAAATCGGAAACCCGCACGGTCATATTTTATGAATCCCCCTTCCGGTTGCTCAAAACGCTGGAAGAATTGTCCTCCGTACTCGGTCCGGAAAGAGAAGTTTCCGTAAGCCGTGAGATAAGCAAAATACATGAAGAGACAGTCCGGGGGACACTGGTTTTTGTATGTGATTGGTTCAGGGATCACACTCCCAGAGGAGAGATTGTTATTGTGTTGAAAGGGAAAGGGAAAGAAAATGAAATGGGATAACAGGCATCACTTTATAATTCATGCTTCCGGTATTGCGGCCGTTTTAGTTTTGTTTTCACTGAGAATGATCCCCGTCAATTCAACTCCTTTCACCTACCGGAATATCCGGCAAATAACCGCTCCGTTTCATGAATATTGCGAAACTTGTATAAGTCCGCGTTCCACGCAGAAATTCCAAGACACACTAAAAAAGAAAGTACATTCAGTACCTGAAGCATACCATCCGTTTGTTCCCATGAAAATTGAACTCAATACCGCCGACAGTGCAGAACTGGTCAAATTATTCGGCATTGGGCCCTATTACGCAACCAGGATTCTGGAATATCGTGAAAAATTAGGCGGATTTGCCGTTCCTGAACAACTTCTGGAAGTATACGGTATGGATGAAGAAAGACTGGAAGGTTTTTATGAGGACGTTTTCGCAGACACTTCTTTTATCAGAAAAATGGACGTTAAAACCGTAACCGAAGATCAATTGGCCACCCATATTTATATTGGGAGGTACCTGGCCAGATGTATAATAAGATATCGGGAAACAGCCGGACAGGATTCTTGTACCCTGGAGAATCTGATTCGTGATAAAATATTGACTGTTGAACAGGCCGGAAAAATTGGCTGGTATCTTTATTGAGGATTGTTTTTTCTATATTTGTCGGATAGTTTATTTCTAACCCCTATTGTAAGTCTATGAGTATACTGGTTACGAACAATGTGGTTAAGAGCTTTGATGGTCACCTGGCATTGGATAATGTCAGCATTGATGTACCCGAAGGAAAAATATTCGGGTTACTCGGACCCAACGGAGCGGGAAAAACCACCTTATTAAGGATCGTCAATCAAATAACTGCTCCCGACGAAGGAAGCATTTTTTTTGACAATCACCCATTGACCGCAAACGATGTTTTTCGGATCGGTTACCTTCCCGAAGAAAGAGGTTTGTACAAAAAAATGAAGATCGGAGATCAGGCAATGTACCTGGCAAAACTGAAAGGAATGTCTCACGCCCAGGCCCTCTCCAGCCTTAAAGCGTGGTTTGTAAGGTTCGGCATTCAGGCCTGGTGGAACAAGAAGATTACCGAATTATCTAAAGGAATGGCTCAAAAAGTCCAGTTTGTGACCACAGTCATGCATGATCCCAAATTACTCATCCTGGATGAACCTTTTAGCGGATTTGACCCCATCAACGTGGATCTGATTCGTAAAGAAATTATCCGTCTGAAAGAAAACGGGACTTCTGTAATATTGTCAACTCATAACATGGAATCTGTTGAAGAATTATGTGATGAGATTGCACTGATAGATAATGCACGTCTTGTAGTTACGGGACAGGTTCACGATATAAGGCGCGTTCACGGGGATAACCGTATTGAAATTCTCTACCGGGCTTCAGATCCGCTGGATGAGGGATGTTTGGATACAACCGTCTTTTCTGTTATTTCTCACGGTAAAAAAGACGGCTCTTACAGTATGATTGTAGCACTGAACGATGGGCACAACACAAATGAATTACTGGAAGCCCTTATACCTCACACCAATATCGTAGGAATGAACGAAATCATTCCCCGTATGCACGATATATTTATTAAACTGGTAACTCAAAAGGAGGAAAGACAATGAATATCAAAAAGATAAATCTTATTGTCGGAAGAGAGTTTGCTATCCGCGTCAGAAAGAAATCATTTCTTATAGCCACGTTCCTGACACCCTTGTTAATGGCAGCGCTGATCATGGTCCCAACCCTGATGACAACGCTGAAAGACAATAAAGAAAAAAACATAGAGGTCATTGATCCCACGGGTATAGGAGAGAAAGTTCTGGAAGACAGGGAATACACCCATTTTACATTTCGCAGGGAAGGCGATCCGGAAGATTATAAAAAAGATTTTGATACCCGGAATCTGCATGCTCTTTGTGTTATAGAAGCGGTTGAGGGCAATTCTGTAGAAGTTCGCATGTACAGCACAGGCCCTATTGACCAGGATCTTCAAAGGTATGTTTCCAGGCAGATCAGTCAGGAAGTTGAACAACAACGGCTGCAATCATACAACATTCCGGAGCTAAAGGAGATCATGGAGAATATTAGAACAGATATTCCTGTTAAATCACTTACCTGGACAGAAGCCGGTGACGAAAAAGAGACCATTACGGAAGTATATATGGCAATAGCCTATTTAAGCAGCTTCCTCATTTATATGTTCATTTTCATGTATGGTTCCATGGTTATCCGGGGCGTTATTGAAGAAAAGACCAACCGGATAGTTGAAGTGATCATTTCCTCGGTAAAACCGGTGGAATTAATGCTGGGAAAAATCATAGGTGTTGCATTTGTTGCACTGCTTCAATTCTTTCTCTGGATCCTTCTTACAGTAATAATACTGTTTATTGTTATGGCACTTATTGGATCGGGAGCCGTTGCCGAGATGGCCGGATCTGCACCCCAGATACAGGGAGGGCTGGCCGGAACCATAGCTTCCTTTGATACGGGGAGCGGCGTTCTTACCGGTATAGCCAGTACGATTTCACAAATTAATTTCGGAAAATTCCTGTTGAGTTTCTGTTTGTATTTCATTGGTGGATACCTCATGTATGCTTCTATGTTTGCCGCTGTCGGCTCCGTTTCAGATGCCGAAACTGACACCCAGCAATTCCAGTTGCCCATTACCATTCCCCTTATCCTGGGATTGTTTATCATGATGCATACCTTCCAGTATCCGGACAGCACGTTGTCTGTTTGGGCTTCCATCATACCGTTTACTTCTCCCATGGTAATGCTGGCCCGTCTTCCTTTTGGAGGCGTACCCCTGTGGCAATTACTGGTTTCCCTGGTATTGCTGTTCCTCACTTTCCTGGCAGTGGTTCATTTTTCTGCCAAAGTATACCGGGTAGGCATATTAATGTACGGTAAAAAAGTCACCTGGAAAGAATTATGGAAATGGATGCGATACAAAAACAGATAATTCACGGCGCCTTTCTCATTTTATTTATAATTGCCGGCACCGTCATTTCCGGAGCACAGACGATCAAAGCATATCGTGTGCTTATGGATACTACCGAATACCAGAATAAGGCCTCTGCCCCTGTCCGGGATATCATCAATACCTATTCTCCGGAACTGAACAGGAAGATGAACCAGGTAGTGGGATATACTACCTCA
The DNA here is from genome assembly GCA_035380845.1 of Bacteroidales bacterium. Classification (GTDB taxonomy): domain Bacteria; phylum Bacteroidota; class Bacteroidia; order Bacteroidales; family UBA932; genus DMER64. Next base: position 11,987 of record DAOSXZ010000017.1, read on the forward strand.
GAGATGAGATCTTACTCCCCGGAAAGTCCGTTGTCCAATCTGGCCGCAGACGCGTTACTGGCCATTGCCCGCAGGCATTACGGGCTGGACAAAGTTGATTTTGCCCTGACCAATTTTGGGGGCATCAGGACTTCTTTTCCAAAAGGGGATCTTACCCTTTATTATGTTTATGCTGCCTTCCCTTTTGAAAACTCCCTGGTTTTAGTAAGCCTGAAAGGGAGCCGCGTAAGAGAATTGTTCGAATCTTTTGCGGCACATCGCGTAGAAGTTCTTTCGGGCGTGTCCTTGAAAATCGATAATCACCGAGTTACAGAATTACTCATTAACGGGGAACCTGTGGATGAGGAAAGGACATATCACATTGCAACCATTGATTTCCTTCTTCAGGGAGGAGACCGGATGACAATGTTAAAAGATAACATGGGTGTTGATTATTCCGGTTTGACACTCCGTGATGTGATCCTGCAATATATCAAGGCATTTACTGAAAACGGCGAACCGATCCCTTCCAGGACAGACAAACGTGTAGTGATAAATAACCCGGAAAAGTGATGAAAACATTATTGATCATCAAGTTGACATTCCTAATGCTGGTTTCAACATCTTTTGCCACGAACGCACAAGATCTTGTAATCATCCATACAAATGATTTTCACAGTCAGATAGAACCGTTTCGTTCCGGCAGAAATGCCGGCAGCGCCGGAATCCTGAGTCTGTCCGGGTACCTGGAAGAAACCAGGAAAGAACATCCGGACCTGTTGTTCCTTGATGCCGGGGATTACAACCAGGGAACGCCCTATTTCAATCTCTTTAGGGGGAAAGTTGAAGTAGAAACCATGAATGCTTTGGGACTTGATGCAACCGTTCTGGGCAATCATGAATTTGATAACGGTCTGGAAGATTTGGTTAAAAGAATAGAAAAAGCAGATTATCAGACTTTATGTGCCAATTATAAAATACTGTACCGGCCTCTCGGAAAACTTGTAAAACCGTATGCCATTTTCCGGATAAACGGGAAAAAAGTGGGTGTGATTGGCCTGACCATAGATCTGAACGGCTTGACATCCAATAAAGTATTGGAAAAAATGATTTACCTGGATCCGGTAACTACCGCCAACAGGCTGGCCGCCAGGCTAAAAAGAAAAGGCTGTGACCTTGTCATATGCCTTTCCCATCAAGGTTTTAAAAACGATTTGGAGATGGCAGCTCAATTAAAAAACGTTCATTTAATCATAGGTGGTCATTCTCATACTTTTTTGGAAGAACCGGTCAGGCAAACAGCTGCTGACGGCAACCAGGTAGTTATTGTACAAACAGGTGCTTACGGAGTATATGCCGGACATATTGATATTACCTTTTAACCGTATAAAGTATGTTTCTGGAAAATCAAAAGCGGAATGGCAGGATTGAAGTCATATGCGGGTCCATGTTTTCAGGGAAAACCGAGGAACTCATCCGGAGACTCAAAAGGGCCAAATTCGCCAACCAACGGGTTGAAATATTCAAACCACGCATTGACGTAAGGTATTCAGAGGAAGAGGTCGTTTCGCACGACAGCCATTCCATCCCGTCCACTCCGGTTGACTCGGCAGAAAACATTCTTTTGCTGGCCAACAATGTAGATGTGGTGGCCATTGACGAAGCTCAGTTTTTTGATCAGAATTTGGTTCGGGTCTGTCAGTTACTCGCAGACAACGGCATCCGGGTCATCGTGGCCGGCCTGGATATGGATTTCCAGGGGAATCCGTTCGGTCCCATGCCTAACCTGATGGCAGTTGCCGAACATATTACCAAAGTACATGCCATATGTGTTCGTTGCGGAGACCCCGCACACCATTCTCACCGGTTAAGCAAGAGTACTCGCCTGGTGGAATTGGGAGAAAAAGATATCTACGAACCCTTGTGCAGACATTGTTTCAATAAAGAGAAAAATGAACGGAAATAAATTCACTCACCTAGAGATCAGCGTACCCAATATTCAGTACAACCTCAAATATTTCCGGTCTTTTCTGAGTGAAAGCACCAAATTGCTGGTTCTTGTCAAAGCATACGGATACGGTCACGGAATAGGTGAATTTTCACGCATTCTGGAAGACAACGGTGTAGATTACCTGGCAGTTGCTTTTCCGGGTGAAGGTGTGGCCATTAGAGAAGCCGGCGTTACACTTCCGGTAATTGTTCTTTCCGGGGGCATGGAGCATTATCCACTTATGATACAGTACCGTCTTGAACCTAGTCTTCCCTGCCCGGAAGCACTTGAACGGTTTATGCAGGAAGCCGGCACCATGAATCAAAAGAACTACCCCGTGCATATTAAACTGGATACCGGCATGCATCGTCTGGGTGCAGAAGAAGATGACATACGGTCAATCGTTGCAAAACTGGGAACAACCGGAACTGTCAGGATTGCTTCCGTTTTTTCACATTTTGTGGCATCCGGGGATGAAAAAAACGATGACTTTACCAGAGAGCAAATTGCCCGTTTTGAAACGTTGTCCAATTTGTTGACAAAGCAATTAGACTACAAAATCATGAGGCATCTGTTGAATTCTCCGGGAATCGAACGCTTTGCCTCTGAGGCACAATATGATATGGTTCGTTTGGGGATAGGTCTTTACGGTATGTCGTATGTGGATAAAAGCAGGCTAAAACCTACCGCGTTTTTAAGAACTCCCGCTTTACAGGTAAAAACTGTCCAGCCGGGGGAAACAGTTGGGTATTCCAGGGCCGGTAAAGTTACAAAACCAAACACCCGTATTGCCACCCTGGCCATTGGCTACGCAGACGGAGTCAACAGGCATCTGAGCAACGGAAAAGCTTCGTTTTGCGTAAACGGACACAGAGCCCCCACAATAGGAAATATCTGTATGGATATGTGTATGTTGGATGTAACCGGCATAGATGTTAAACCGGGGGATATGGTTACGGTTTTCGGAGACAGTCCAACCATCTTTGAACTGGCAGATATCCTGGGAACGATACCGTACGAAATCCTGACATCTGTTGCATACAGGGTTCCGCGGATTTACACTTTTTGATCCTGATTGCCTTCAGGCCATCATTTTACAAATCATTTCCATAAGGAGCTCCCCGTCACCGGCTTCTCCCCTGTCGGAAGATTTGTACATGCTGTCATAAGCACACAGTAAATTCATTGCCCTGACCGTACGCGGAAAAGTAAAAAAACGGGCGGCCTTCATTGTTTCCTGAAAAAAGTAATAGTTCAGGCCCATGAGTTCCCGCAACTTATCAGAAGTAATTCCGGGATTTTCCAACTGATAGGAGTGCAGTTTAAGTATACGGGACAATTGGGTATAAAACAAGCTGATGAGCATAACCAACGGGTACTTTTTCTCATTGTCCGCAAAATATTCCACTATAGGTTGTACTTTGGCAAAATTTCCGGCAGCAATGTGATTGAATAAAGCAAAAGGGGAAAAATCCCGGTTGACGCCCACTGATTTCTCTACCATTTCTGTTGTAACAGCCCAGGTACCCTGCGGCATTAGTATAAACAGCTTTTCTATCTCCATAACTATCCGTTGAAGATCGGTTCCCAAAAAATCCGCCAACAGCCGTGCTGCCTGGGGCTCAATGTTGGTTCCTTTTTCCTTAAGGTACGCAGTGATCCAGTCCGGGATCTCGTAATCCCTCAATGGTACAGATTCCAGGATCCGGCAGTGTTTCTGTGCCGCTTTCCACAACTCGGTCCTTTTATCCACCGATTTACCCATAAAACAAAGCACAAGCACGCAGGAAGGATTCATTGCTTTGAAATACGAAGCCAGCAGTTCAGTTCCTTTAAGTTGTTGTGCTTCCTTTACAATAATAACCTGACGCGGAGCCATCACGGGATATCTTCGGGCATTATCCACTATCAAAGCCGGGGTAACATCCTGGGCATACAATACCATCTGATTGAAAGCTTTCTCTTCTTCAGTCAGGGCATTTTCAATAATGTAGGAAGCAATTTTGTCAACATAATAGGGTTCTTCTCCCATCAACAGGTAACAAGGGTTAAATTCCCCTGCTTTTAATTCTTTCATGATCTCCCGGTAGGCAGAATAAGAATCTTTTGCGGTAGATTTTGCCATGAGACAAAATTACATAAATTTAACGAAGGCAGTACTTTTTGTATCTTTGCATCATGAACGGTCCCTCGGTCATATATTGCAATGTACGTAAAAAGTGGGTGGAAAAAACCCCGGAAGAAGAAGTACGCCAGGAAATCATTCGTCACCTTCATATTGTGGGCGGATTCCCCTTGCATTTAATGACCTGTGAATACCCGGTCCGTTACCTGGAGGGGAACTTCCGTGCCGACCTTGTGGTGCATGACAGAAACGGAAAACCTTTGTTGATTGCCGAGTTCAAAGCGCCCGGTGTTCCCGTCAATGAAAAAACGGTAGAGCAACTGCGCAGATACAATGCCCAAATTTTGGCTCCCTGTTTGCTGATCAGTAACGGAACACGTACATACTTTTGGAAATTTGACAGGGATCAAGGGACTTATAAACAATTTGGAGAGATTCCTTCTTTTGAAGAGCTTCTTTAATTTTATTTTTTCATGAAAGCACCATTGCAATCAAATATTTTCAGCATTATCGCAGAACAAGCCAATCTGAAAAATGTCAAAGCATACGTTATTGGTGGCTATGTTCGTGATTTTTACCTGAACAGGGCAAATACAGATATTGATATAGTTGTGGAAGGGAACGGAATGGAAGTCGCAATGGCCGTAGGATCCGTATTGAAAACCCGGGTGACCCTGTTTAAAAAATTCGGAACCGCCATGTTGCATTATAAAGGATATGAAATTGAATTTGTAGGAGCAAGAAAAGAGTCTTACCGTTCCGACTCGCGTAAACCCATTGTAGAAAACGGCACCCTGGAAGATGATCAAAAAAGACGTGATTTTACAATCAATGCGATGGCGCTGAGTCTTGCCCGTGAAGATTACGGAACGTTAACCGATCCGTTTAACGGGATGGATGATCTGAAACGAAAAATCATTAAAACTCCGTTGGATCCGGACACCACATTCAGCGATGACCCTTTAAGAATGCTCAGGGCTATACGTTTTGCCACTCAACTTGATTTTTCCATTGACGGCAACTCTTTTGTATCCATTGCACGAAATGCATCCCGGATCCACATTGTATCCCAGGAAAGAATTACCGGAGAGTTGCAAAAGATCATGGCAACTCCTAAACCATCCAGAGGATTTGTGCTTTTGGAAAAGAGCGGACTTCTGTCCCTGATTTTGCCTCAGATCGCCTTATTAAAGGGAGTGGAAACCATGGAAGGCAGAGGTCATAAAGAAAACTTCAGTCACACAATGGAAGTTCTGGACAATGTGGCCTCGGAAAGTGACAATATTTGGCTGCGGTGGGCGGCATTGCTTCATGATGTGGGAAAACCGCCGACCAAACATTTTGACAAAGAGTTGGGCTGGACTTTTCATGGTCATGATTTTGTTGGCAGCAAGATGATCTCCGGTATTTTCAGGAAACTCCGTTTGCCTCTGGGAGAAGAAATGCGTTACGTACAAAAGCTCGTCCAGCTGCATTTACGCCCGATAGCCCTGGTCAACGAAGTAAGTGATTCCGGCATCAGAAGGCTTTTATTTGAAGCCGGCCAGGACATTGATGATCTTATGCTGCTATGCCGTGCGGATATCACCTCCAAAAATCCCAGGACTGTCAGGCGGCACCTGGAAAATTTTGAACAGGTCAGAAAAAAGATGGTGTTGGTGGAAGAAAAAGACGCAATAAGGAATTTTCAACCCCCCATATCGGGCGAGATGATCATGAAAACGTTCGGAATCCCGCCGTGCCGTGAAGTTGGCCTTATAAAAGATTATATAAAAGAGGCTATCCTGGACGGCAAGATAGGCAACAATCTGGAAGAAGCCTGGCAGCTGATGCTGGAAAGAGCTCAGGAACTGGGACTCAATGAAGTAAATGCATGAATTCTTCACGAGTGCGGACATCCTTTAAAAATGTACCCGTGAAAGCAGAAGTCACCATTCTTGAATGTTGTTTCTGAACGCCCCTTATTTGCATACACATATGTTCCGCTTCAATGACTACTGCCACTCCCATGGGATTCAGGGTTTGCTGGATACAATCCCTGATCTGGACAGTCAGACGTTCCTGGACCTGGAATCTTCTGGCAAATGTATCTACAACCCGTGTCAACTTACTTACTCCTGTAATAAATCCATTGGGAATATAAGCTACATGGGCTTTCCCGTAGAAAGGCAGCATATGATGCTCGCACATGGAGTACATTTCAATATCCTTAACCAAAACCATCTGTTGGTATTCTTCACGGAACCTGGCAGAATTTAATATGGCAGCCGGATCTTCCAGGTAGCCCTTAGTCAGGAACTGCATAGCTTTTGCCACCCTCAACGGGGTTTTCTCAAGCCCTTCCCTTTCAGGGTCTTCACCTATCAGTTTTAAAATTTCCTTATAATGTTCGGCAAGTTTTTGAGTGGTTTCCGGTGTATAAAGATCGTTGTTATTGTATGACATGGTTTCTGAGAAATGTTGAGATGCAAAATTACAAAAAAAATGCGATTGGCAGAAGTCTCTTAAACTTTAGCTGCTCTTCCAAGTCAAAAGAAAAACAACACATTCGGCTAATCATTATTTTTTGTACATTCGCAGCTATGGAAAAAGAAACGCTTATCAGTATCAAAGGGATCAAAAAGATCTATAAAGTAGGAAATCAGGAGGTTCGTGCATTAAACGGGGTGGATCTTGAGATCAGAAAAAACGAGTATGTAGCCATTATGGGGCCTTCGGGTTCCGGAAAATCTACGCTGATGAATTTATTGGGATGCCTGGACACACCTACCGAAGGTACTTATATACTAAACAATACAGATGTCAGTCAAATGAGGGACGACCAACTGGCTGAAGTCAGAAATAAGGAAATCGGATTTGTTTTCCAGTCTTTTAACCTGCTTCCCAGATATGATGCCCTGAATAATGTCGCCCTACCGCTGATTTATGCCGGAATACCTAAACACGAACGGGAAGACGAAGCCAGAAAAGCGCTGGTCAATGTTGACCTTGGTGATCGTATGGATCATAAACCCAACGAGTTATCGGGCGGACAGAAACAAAGAGTAGCCGTAGCACGTGCGATGGTCAATAATCCTTCCATTATTCTGGCCGACGAACCTACAGGAAACCTGGACACAAAAACGTCTCTGGATATTATGTCACTCTTTGAACAGGTATATGAAAGAGGAAATACCATAATTGTCGTTACACACGAAGAAGATATTGCACGTTATGCACGGCGGGTTGTCCGGCTTCGAGACGGACTGGTAGAAAGTGATGAACCCAATAAAAATCCTGTATTGACTGATTCATGAACAAAATCTATACGGGAACCGGCGATCAGGGAATGACGTCCTTAGCCGACGGAAGCCGTGTCCCCAAGACGAATCCGCATGTAGCGGCCTACGGCAAAACAGATGAATTGATAAGCTGGATAGGACTTCTAAGAAGTCAGTCGGACATTCTTCAGGAACCGACCTGCCGCATACATTATGAATCATCATTGCAGAAAATACAGACGGATTTAATGCATCTGGCGGGATACTTGGCATCGGGGTCTCAAAAAGATTTTACAAATTATGATTTTGAAAGTTCTGCACTTTTTTTGGAACGGGCCATTGATGAAATACAAGAACAACTGCCTGTCATTCATTCATTTATTCTTCCGAACACACCTCCTTTATCATCTCAGGTACACATAGCCCGGACGGTCTGCCGTGAAACAGAACGCCTGATGGTATCTCTTGGCACGGATATTGTCACGGCCCCTATGCTGAA
>DAOSXZ010000018.1:0-19036 GCA_035380845.1 Bacteroidales bacterium
TCTGAATTACGTATTTGAGAACAAATACATAGTGCTTACTTACAAAAAGCCTGATTTTTTGAGTGTTTCGGGAACAGTAATTGATGCCCAAACCCGAAACCCTCTGGTTTTTGCTTCTGTTTATATTGTAAACAAAGGCATTAGTAACGTGACGAACGGAGAAGGTTACTTTTCTCTGAAATATCCTGCATCATTTACCACAGATTCCGTACGAATATCCTTCCTGGGGTATCACCCCCGGACTTTTTCCCTGAAGGATCTGAAGGACCTGGACAAAGACGTGGAAATTCCGCTTAGTTTTGTTCCCACTACCCTTCCCTCCATCATGGTTACACCTACCGATGCTGCCGAACTGGTTGCACTGGCCCTGGATAAGATTCCGGCCAATTACCCTGACCACCCTATGCAAATGACAGGTTTTTACCGGGAAATGATACGTAAAGGGAACAATTACGTAACCCTTACCGAGGCCGTTCTTGATATCAATAAGAATTCATACGACCGGCTTTACGGACTGGATCAGGTTGGCGTTTTCAAAGGCCGCGGAAGTGTGGACTGGGCACGTATAGACACGGTATTCGTTAAGTTCCGCGGAGGGATCAACTCGGCTCTGGAAATTGACGTTGCCAAATACCCGTTCCTCGGTACAAACATTACCGAACTAAACCAGATCTACGAATTTCAAATGGAAGAACCTGTACAGGTAGACGGGAAAATAAACCACGTTGTGAGTTTTCATCAAAGGGAAGGTGTGGCCGAAATCCATTTCCGCGGCAAAATTTATATAGACATGAAATCCCATGCAATCAGCCGCGTGGAATTCAATATGAACGTGGAAGACCGTGCCGATGCCACCAGTATTTTCATATCACGCCGGCCTATGGGTTTCAGGGCAACTGTGCTATATGCCGCATATCTTGTTCAATACAAAGAGATCAACGGGAAATGGACTTTTGACTATTCACGTACCGAGATCAAATTTGACTCCAAATGGGACCGGAAACTGTTTAAGAACACCTATACCATCATGTCCGAAATGGCCATCACCGAACGCAGTGACCGTACCATGAAAATTCCATCCGAACAACGCGTTCGTTCAAGGGATATAACCCTGGACAAGGTGACCGATTTCCAGGATGAAGGCTTTTGGGAAGATTACAATGTCATTGAACCTGAATCCGGGATTGAACAGGTCATAGCCAGGATAACAAGGCAATTAAGAAGAAGAGCCCGCGAAGAATAAGATCTGAAACATATAGGGCGGAAAAATTTTCCGCCCTATATTTGTATTATGAAAGAAGTACGTTCCATAACATGCTACGAAACAGATCCGGCAAAAAATCTGAAACCATTCGCATTCATGAACATAGCCCAGGAACTGGCCAACCGGGATGCGGTTCGCCTGGGATTCGGTTACGACCGTCTCATGGAACTTGACACTTTATGGGTGTTGTCCCGTATGGAGGTCAGGTTTCTTCGCACTCCGGTTTGGAGAGAAACCATAGAGATAGACACCTGGCACAAAGGAGAAGACGGCATATTTTCCCTTAGAGATTTCCTGATCCGGGATGAAAAAGGGACAGAAAATCTGGTAGCTGCTACCAGTTCCTGGTTGATCATAAACCTGAAAACGCGCAGGATTCAAAGACCACAGCGACTTTTTGACGATACCTCACTTTCAGATAAAACAGAACGACATGCCATTGAAACTCCCTGTGGAAAAATTGAGGGACCCGTTTCTGAATTGCTTCAGACGGCCGGACATAAAACTGTTTCTTTTTCAGATATTGATTTCAACGGACACGTCAACAACGCCAAATACATAGAATGGATTATGGATTATCTGGATCCTGTAAAAGTCACCTCAAGAAAAGTAGACGGATTCCGGATTAATTTCAATAACGAAGCACACCTGGACGATTCTGTTGATATTATGACAGCCCCTGTAAATTCCTCTACTGATTACGTGGAAGGAGTGAATGAAGGAAAAAATATTTTCCGGGCAGAAATTTCATTCAGACCCTGATCCGGGCATAAGGGATTACCTACTCTTTCTTTTAAGAATATCTGTATAGAGGTATCTTTTTATCTTGAGAGTAGGCGTTTTCTCAAATCCGTTTTCCTGTTCATGGATACCCGTTATGCGCGACATTTTCCCCACCTTGCTGTTGACATAATCCATGATATCGTTATAAACTTCAGATATCTGTTCTCTCAATTCTTCTTTCAGATCCTGCAGGTAAACCAGGGCAACCAGTTTCCCGTTTTTCTGTAAAACAAGGGATTCAGCTACCAGTTCATGCTGATTCAGAATGCTTTCTATGTCTTCAGGATAAATGTTTTCCCCTGTGGATCCGACTATCATATTATTCAACCGCCCTTTTATGAAAAGACGTCCCGATCTGTCTATTTTGCCGAGGTCGTGTGTGCGAAACCAACCGTCTTCTGTGAAAGCCTCTTTATCTGCCTCCGGATTCAGGTAGTAGCCGTCCATGATACATGGTGTTTTGACCTGAACTTCACCCACGCCTGTTTTGGGATTTTTGTCCTGCAGACGGATTTCTATGCCTTTCATTACTCTTCCGGTAGATTGAAGGCATGTGTCCGGATGGACTGCCCCGGCTATCAGTGGAGCCGTCTCTGTCAACCCATAGCCTATGGAATAAGGGAACCTGGCATCACGCAGGAATTTTTCGGTGGCTCTGTTGATTTTTGACCCCCCTATACCAAAGAACCTGATTCTGCCTCCAAAAGTGTGATAGAGCCGTTTACCGGCAATCCGGTGTAAGATACGTCTGATGAAACGGACTTTATACAGGATTTTCATGATCTTGTTGCCAGTAAAACGCGCAAAAATCTGCCGGGTGTAAATCTTTTCCATGATCAACGGTACGGTAAGCATGAAAGTGGGTTTTACACTTTTCAGAGCCGGCAGCATGCTGGTAGGTGTGGGAGGCACTCCCAGATACACCACAGAAGCTCCCTGCATGAACGGATACAACATGCCCAGAGAACATTCATAGGTATGAGACAACGGCAATATGGAAAGAAAGACGTCTTCCGGAAATACTTCAATAAGTGTTTTTACCATATGCAATTGATTGCACAAGGCTTTGTGACTCAACATAACACCCTTTGGAGAGGAAGTCGTTCCCGAGGTGTATATGATGGCACCCAGATCCTCCGGTTCCGGGATGGAACGTTCCGCAGGAACTTCTTCACTATGCATTTTTTGTCCGCCTATAACAGTCAGGCTGACCGTTCTTATGATCAGTTCCATCTTTTCCCTGGCTTCGTGAGGAATCTTGGCGTACAGCTTATCAGATACACACAATGCCTTTGATCCGGAATGTTCCAGGATGGAGCCTATGGCATCCCCTGTAAAATCAGGCAAGATGGGGACAATTACCATTCCCAGGGCAACTGTAGCGAAATAGCATACATTCCAATTGGGCATGCTGGTACTCAGCAGAGCCACCTTATCTCCTTTATGCAGCCCGGCTGCCAAAAGAAAGGATTGAACCTTTTCCACTCTTTGGGCAAAATTTCCATAAGTTACTGTTTCCCCTTCGTATAAAGAAAAAGCGGGTCTTTCAGAATATGTGTTTATACTGTTGGAATATACGTGATATAAAGTAGGATAAATCATTGTTTCTAATATAAGTCAGTTTATACGTACAATAATAATGCCGACAAAGGTATAAATTTTTAAGACCCCCCCTTATTTAGTTGTGTTTTCCTTATTATTAGTTATATTTGAGATTATGAAAAAATTTTTATTAGCAGCCATAATTGCCTGTATGATGCCTCTGTTGCCGGTCGATGCGCAGGATAATGAAATACAGCAAGATACTCTTCGCAATTTCAGCGTTAAAATCGTGGACAGAAAAGGCAAGCCCATGCCGAATCTGGTAATATCAAGGCTTCGGCAGGATCAGTCTTTTTTAACAGACAAGAAAGGATCGGTGCTGCTGGAAGGGATATGTGATAAAGATTCATTGGTGGTATTCCTTCCCAACATTGGAGAAACGCATATACCCTGTGAGGGACTTGACTCCATATTGATCACTGTAAGATCAAAAAAACGTTTCCGGGTTGAGGACCGTAAAGAGTTGGCCAGCAGGAGAACAACACCCACCAATTCCATAGAGAACGTACCGGAATTACTTAAGACAAGACCGGCCAGGGATCTTGCAGAATTGTTGATGGGACAAATACCGGGTTTACGCATTACCAGCGGTCCAAACGGGGTAACAGCCAACATAAGGGGACTCAACACTATTACAGGCAATACGGAACCGCTTATAGTTGTCGATGGCATGACCTACGATACGTTCTCCGTGGTGAACAGTTTTTTGGATGTACACAGTATCCAGTCTATCCAGGTTCAAAAAGACGGTGGAATGTACGGAATGCGGGGTGCAAACGGGGTGATCATAATCACAACAAAAGGAGCCTCTGCCAATCCACTGTCTTATTGACAGACAAGGCTTCTGTGACCTTCAGGTCCTACTGCACAGACTCCGAATAAATAATTATCCTTGCTGTACGGAATCTTTGCATGGTTTTCCCTGACAAAAATTTCTTTTTCCCATGCCGGCAGATGTGTTTGACGCAACAATACATAGTATCCGGAAATGGAAGTACTGTCAGGAGAATGATCCCAGGTCAGTTCTGTATAATTGCTCAGATTCCGGGTATTAATTCTCACTTTGGATGGTGCATGCGGCGCCTTTGCCAGGTTAATGACTGCAGCCAGATTCACCGCCGTATTTTTTCTTATATATTCAAAATCGACTCCTGATGGCATATCTCCGTAGGAAATACCGTTTTCCGTACGTACCAGCTGGTGGGTTCTGTCGTAATTTTCATAATATTCAGAGATTCTGACAGCCGGATAACCTGCTCTAAGGAATGGGGTATGATCCCCGCCCCTGCCAAAACGGTCGTTTCTGAAGATCATCTTTACAGTAAGATTCTCTACATACATTGAAGCCGTTTCCATAATGTACCTGGCCAAATGACGCGATGCTCCCTCTTCAGAGAAGACTCTTGTAAGGGTATTGTCTTGTTGTCCGGTATCACTGGCCCGGGTGTTTCCAATCATGTCATAGTTAATGACTGCACAGATGTTCCATCCTTCCGAGCAGGCCATTTCGGCCATGGCCGCCGCACCCAGCAACCCGTGTTCTTCCCCGGAAAGAAATAAAAAACGGACCGTTGCCGGCAGGGGTTCCTGAAAGGATAATACCCGTAAACTTTCCAACAGGCAGGCGGTTCCGCTTCCGTTATCGTTTGCCCCCGGAGCAAAAGAAGTTGAATCATTGTTATCATTGACGCGACTGTCTTAATGCGCTAACAAAACGATCTCCCGGGATCCGGTTCCCCGAAGTACAGCCATCACATTATTCAACCGGACCTCTCTTTCCAGCCTGGTCCCGGCACCTCCTACAGTATAAGGGACCTTTTCCACGGTAAGCCTTCCCTTTGAGTCAGGAATATATGACGAAGCTTTCCGGCAGAGCCATTCACAGGCAGCTCCTATACCTGTATCCGGATCATGGCGGGTACTCAGGTTGTGACGTGTTTCAAAACTCACGAGTTTCAGAATATATGACTCTATACTGTCAGCGGAAATCCGGGAAATACTTTCAGTAATCACAGGGTCCCTCTGGGCCGCGGCCGGCAAAAAGAAACCGGACAAAAATATAATAACCACAAATCTTTTCATGATCCCAAATATATAAAATAAATCTTTGTATTTTTGGAACCATGAAAAAACCCAGATTCCGTTCGTTTCTGATCATTTTGCTGACATACGTTCTGGCCGTGATCACAGGAATTTTCGTCTATAAACTCACAGGTTCTCTTTGGAAAATCAAAGGGATCATCCCCAGAATTTTTATCGCAGATACTGTAGCTACAATACTTGTATGGCTGGTAGGTGTTTATTATAAAAATTCTTCCGTTTACGATCCGTATTGGAGTGTTGCACCCCCGGTGATTATGATTCTGCTTGCTTTTCATCTGAATATCTTAGCCCCGGGAAGCATAACTGCATCTCTTGTGCTGCTGCTGTCTGCTGTCTGCTTTTGGAGTATTCGCCTGACCGCTAACTGGGCTTATACCTTCCGGGACCTGGGTGTACAGGACTGGCGGTATACCAAGTTCAGGAATGATTTTCCACGCATTTGGCAATTGATCAATTTCTTTGGGATTCATTACATGCCAACGGTGATCGTTTTCTTTGCCTTGTTGCCTGCCCTGGTTGTCATGGAGAATTTGCACACATCTGCAGACAGTGTGGGCAATGCCAACCTGCTGACTCTGGCAGGATTTGCAGTCAGTACTGGAGCAGTCTTGCTACAACTCTTTGCCGACAGGCAATTGCATAGGTTTCGCAAGACCAACTCCGGCAGGGTTTGTGAGACCGGATTGTGGAAATACGCCCGGCATCCCAATTATTCAGGAGAAATTCTCATGTGGTGGGGTGTTTATATAATGAGCATATCTGTATTACCTTTCCATTACTGGTGGACAGGCCTGGGAGCCATGCTCAATACGTTGATGTTCCTGTTTATAAGTATACCCTTGATGGAACACCGTCAATTGTCAAACAAACCGGAATACGCTTCTTACAGAAACCGGGTAAGTGCTCTGACCTTTATCAGAAAAAATACGAAAACGTAAGGGCCTGCATACTGTTCCTTACATTATAACCTTCAGCCACCCCGGGTCTGAACCTGTCAGTCAAACCCAGTCTGAGTTCGTACCCTATCTGAAAAACAGAGGCACGCACCCCTAATCCAATTCCTATTCCCCATTCGTGTCTTCTGAAGACATCTTTAAACTCAAAAACGGGATTGCTTATCTGCCCGGCAATATAATACCTGTAATAAGTTGAGAAGGAAGCGTAACACCCTAAGGGCAAATCATTAAAGTGAGGAAAATACACCCTCAATGTCAAGGGGACACCCAATGCAAGCGTTTGGATTCTGTTCATATACGACACACCCGGGGTTTCTGCGTGGCGTGCCCCTATGTATTCCAATTGCAAAGCAGGATTCACTTCCAGGAATCCTTTCCAGAGAAATCTGGCGCCGGCTCCCAAGGCTGCGTAAAAACCCGGTCTTCCTTCCAGGACACCGCGTGTATGCACAAACCGGTTGGTTCCAAAAGAGACTGCAGGACCCCAGAAAAAAGCATATTCAGGTACATGATGGATCACGGCATAATGCCCCGTAGGTGCCAGATTTGAATAGCCCGCCAACGTAGAGACCAGTTTGCCCACATAGGAAGTAACACCAACCAGTCCCTCGTAATCGATACCTTCCGGGTGATCTTCCACTTTGTGATAAGGAGATTCAGATCCGGTAGTAATGAAAAGCGTGGGAATCCGGGATTTGGCAAAACTCCGGGTATCAGTCGCGCTTAAAAGCGAATATTCAAAAGAATTGAACCGTATTTTTAACGCTTCCGACGGTGGCATCCATTGCCGGGAATCTTCCAATGTACCGGTACCAATAACCTTTAACACACCCGATGTTCTGTAATACCCTAACATATCCAGGCTGATCATGGTTTTGATCTGACCGGCCGGAAACAAAGAATCTTTCAAAAAATGTTGCGAGCCCCACAAACCCTGTTCTTCTCCGTCGAATGCAACAAAAACAACGGTCCGGGGCAATCCTCCTTTCTCTTTAAGTGCCCGCGCCGTTTCAATAAGAACCGCTGTTCCGGAAGCATTGTCATCTGCCCCGTTATAAATAGAATCAGCTTCTCCCGGCTTCCCAGTGAGGGTTCCCAGATGATCGTAATGTGCTCCAACAACGATATACTCATTCTGCAGCGTCGGGTCTGTACCGGGCAGAACACCTATTACATTGCAACCTTCCACAACAGCCAGGGGAATTTCGGCAACAGCCGAGGGAATTTCCAGGTTAAAGTAATGAAAGTAACTGCTGCCGTTGAATTCTTCCAGCCCGATATCGGCAAAACAGTCTGCAATGTATTCCCCGGCAATAAGATTTCCTTCAGTAGCCATAAGACGTCCTGCCAATGAATCCGATGCCAGAAACGTAACATGTTCTCTAAGGGCAATCCTTGACAATGTATGAGGATCGTGAAGCTGGGCTTTCAAACATCCGCTTTCAAAAAAAATAAACAGAAATAAAAACAGGGGAAGTAACCTTTTCATGATATCGTGTATATATATTACAAATATAAGCAATTGACTATAGAATCCGGAGACTTAACAAACCATAACCCCATACTTCATTACAAATAGCATTTGTTATTATTTAACCCTGAATTGGAATAATTTGTAAGCAAATAAAAAAACAGATGATGTTTATTCCGGTTTATTATACTTTTGTCGCGGAATGAATACATCTTTACAGATTCTACGTGTCCGAGTAAGGGCTTAGGGTGCGCATTCTTGTTGCCAATGCCTCTCATACAGGCTATGCAGAACGTATTTGTGAACTGATGTACATATCGGCCCTGGAACGCGGAACGGGCATCGCCCGCCGTTCTCCGGAATACATCAAAGAAAAGATTGTCAGCCAAAAAGCCGTTATAGCACTTGACGGCAAACAGCTGGTAGGCTTTTCTTACATAGAAACCTGGAGTGAAAAATCTTTTGTTGCCAATTCGGGCTTAATCGTGGACCACGCCTACCGTCACCTGGGTATCGCTTCCCGCATCAAAAAGAAGATCTTTCATTTGTCCAGGGAATTGTATCCAAATGCAAAGATTTTCGGGATTACAACAGGCTCTGCTGTCATGAAAATCAATTCAAAGCTGGGCTACAGGCCGGTTCCATTCCTGGAGTTAACCCGGGACGAAGCATTTTGGGACGGGTGCAAAGGATGCCGCAATTACGATATCCTTATGCGAAATGAAAAACGCATGTGCCTTTGTACCGGGATGCTTTACGACCCGGCCGAACACCCCAGAAAACAGTCAAAAGAAAAACAACAGATAATGAAAAACAAAACCCTATGAAAACTAAAGTAATATTAGCCTACAGCGGAGGTTTGGATACCTCATTTTGCATTCCATACCTGACAAAGGAAAAAAACATGGGGGTCCACACCCTCCTGGTCAATACGGGAGGTTTTTCAGACAAAGAAGTGTCTGCCCTGCAGGAAAAAGCCCTGAAACTGGGTGCCGTCACGCATAAAACCATAGATATCCGGGAAACGTATTATTCCCGCTGCCTTAAATATCTTATTTTCGGCAATGTTCTGAAAAACAACACGTATCCGCTTTCGGTAAGTTCAGAACGCGCATTCCAGGCAATGACGGTGGTGAATTATGCAAAAGAAACGGGAGCAGGCGCCATCGCACACGGGAGCACGGGAGCCGGCAACGACCAGATTCGTTTTGATTATTTTGTCCATGTACTTGCCCCGGAAATGCAATTGATCGCTCCCATCAGGGAATTGAAAATAAGCCGGAAAGAGGAGATAGCTTACCTGCAGGAACTCGGATTTGATTACCCGTGGGAAAAATCCAAATATTCCATCAACCAGGGAATCTGGGGAACCAGCATAGGCGGAGCCGAAACACTCGGATCACTGGGAGAACTTCCTGAAGAAGCGTTTCCTGTAAAACGCACCAAAACAGGCACAGAGACAGTAGTAATTGAATATACAAAAGGAGAACCTTCTGCCCTGAACGGAACATCCATGAATCCGCTTGGGATCATTGAAAAGCTGCATGATATTGCAGCCCCTTACGGTATCGGGCGTGATATTCATATTGGCGATACCATAGTGGGCCTTAAAGGACGGGTAGGATTTGAAGCCGCCGCTCCGCTTATACTGATAAAAGCCCACCACCTGCTTGAAAAACATGTATTGGGCAAATGGCAGCTTTACTGGAAAGAACAGCTGGCAAACTGGTACGGCATGATGTTGCACGAAGCACAATATGCAGATCCCGTCATGCGGAATATTGAAACATTCCTGGAAAACACCCAGGAACGTGTTACAGGAAAAGTATGTGTCCGCCTTGTCCCGGACACCTTTTTCCTGAAAGGATGTGAAAGTCCCTATGATTTGATGAACAAAAAATTCGGGGATTACGGCGAGGGAACCACCGCCTTTTCGGGAACGGATGTAGAAGGATTTACCCGTATCATGTCATTACCCGTTAAAATTTATAATTCACTGAATCATGAACAATAAGATCCGTGTTGCCGTTGCCGGGGGAGCCGGCTACACCGGCGGAGAACTTGTACGCCTTCTTCTGAATCACCCCAATGCAGAAATTATAGGGGTTACCAGCCAGTCAGGGGCCGGCAAACCGGTTTCCTCTCTGCACAGGGACCTGGAAGGAGAGACGGAACTGGTTTTTGAAAAAACGCTGCCTCAGGAAGAAATTGACGTACTGTTCCTTTGCCTGGGCCACGGCAGATCCAGACAATTCATTCAGGAAAACAATCTTGAAAAAGTACGTCATATCATAGATCTGAGCAATGATTTCAGACTGAGCGCCACTAACCGGGAAGGAGAACGGCAATTTATATATGGATTGCCCGAATCTTTTCCCCAACCCCATGAATACGCTGCCACGGCCAAATCTTTCAGAAACATTGCCAATCCCGGATGTTTTGCCTCGGCAATAGAACTGGCCCTGATTCCGCTGGCACACGCAAAATGGATCTGTGATGATATTCACGTACACGCCATTACGGGAGCGACAGGAGCAGGTGCCAGACTGTCTGAAACGTCCCATTTCCCCTACCGCAACAACAATCTGTCCGTATACAAGGCTTTCCGGCACCAGCATATGGGGGAGATCAGGGAAACACTTTCAACGGCCATGGAAACAGAAATTCCCCCTCTGCATTTTGTGCCTTTACGAGGCGATTTTTCCCGCGGGATCCTGGCCAGCATATATACTTCCTGCGACAGGAACCAGGCAGAAGCCATTGAGTTGTACCGCACCCATTATGCAGCGCACCCGTTTGTACATATATCTGAAAATGAGATCAGTATGAAAAACGTAGTGAACACGAACAAGTGCCTGATCCATATTGAAAAACACGGAAACCTGCTGCACATAACCTCGGTCTTGGACAACCTGCTTAAAGGAGCCTCGGGAACAGCCGTTCAGAACATGAACCTGCTCACAGGACTGCCGCAAACCACTGGTTTGCAATTGAAATCCATTGTATATTAAACGTTAAAATCATGCCTGTATTTTCTGTTTACAAAACCTGGAACATTAACGCAGTAAAAGCGCGCGGATGCGTCATTACTGATGATAAAGACCGGGAGTACCTGGATCTTTACGGAGGGCATGCCGTGATCTCCATAGGTCACTCCCACCCTGCTTACGTAAAAGCCCTGACCGAACAATTGCAGCGCATTGGCTTTTATTCCAATGCCATTGTGAATCCCCTCCAGGAAAAACTTGCCGAGGCGCTTACGCGCATTTCGGGATACACCGGATACGCGCTTTTCCTGTGCAACTCCGGAGCCGAGGCAAACGAAAACGCCTTGAAACTGGCTTCTTTCCGCAACGGAAGGGACCGGGTGCTGGCATTTAAAAGAGCTTTCCACGGAAGGACTTCCGGAGCAGTAGCGTTGACAGACAATCCGGTCATTCGTGCTCCTTTCAACACCCATCACCGGGTAGATTTTATAAATCTGGACGATTTTGAAGCTTTGGAAAAAGCGTTCAACCAAAACCGTTATGCGTCAGTCATTGTGGAAGGCATCCAGGGAGTGGGTGGAATCAGGGAACCCTCGTCCGCTTTTTTGCAGAAAATCAGGGATCTGTGCACGGCCAATGAAACGGTGTTGATCCTGGACGAGATCCAGTCCGGATACGGACGGACCGGAAAATTTTTTGCCCACCAGCATGCAGGGATCCGGGCCGATATCATTACCATGGCCAAAGGCATGGGAAACGGCTTCCCCGTGGGAGGACTCCTGATTGCTCCGGAAATTGAACCCGTACAGGGACAGCTGGGCACTACATTTGGAGGTAATTACCTGGCTTGCACCGCAGCGCTTGCCGTATTGCAGGTCATGGAAGAAGAAAACCTGATGGAAAATGCAGCACAGATGGGGTCCCTTATCAAAAAGGAACTCGGCAATTTTTCGGAAGGGATTCTGGAATACAGAGGGCGCGGTCTTATGATAGGACTTGAACTCAGGCAGGAACACCCGGCAAGCCGCACCCTTAGAGACGATATCCTTATGAAAGGACACATTTTCACCGGAGCTGCCGGCTCTAATATCATCAGGCTTCTGCCTCCCTTATGCCTTACCCGGGAGCAAGCCCAAACATTCATTAAATTTTTCAAGCAATGTTACACTTCACATCAGTAAAAGACGCTGGCCCGCTGAATCAGGCCATTGCCCGTGCGTTGGATATCAAAAAAAATCCCTTCGCGGATAGTCATTTGGGAAAACACAAGACTGCACTGCTGCTATTCTTTAATTCCAGCCTGAGGACACGTCTCAGTACCCAGAAAGCAGCCGAAAACCTGGGAATGAACGTTATTGTGCTTGATGTACAGCAAGGTGCCTGGAACCTGGAAACCCGCAAAGGAGTGGTAATGGATTCGGACAAACCGGAACACCTGCTGGAAGCCATACCCGTAATGGGATGTTACGCAGATATCATAGGCGTCCGTTCTTTTGCGCGTTTTGAATCCAAAGAGGCCGATTACAACGAAGAAATACTTAATCAGTTCATCAGGTATTCGGGGAAACCCGTCATCAGTATGGAATCGGCCACACGTCATCCGTTGCAGAGTTTTGCGGACCACATAACCATTGAAGAATACAAAAAAAAGGCAAAACCAAAAGTCGTTCTCACCTGGGCCCCTCATCCGAAAGCTCTTCCACAAGCTGTCGCAAATTCCTTTGCCGAGTGGATGGTTGCCGCAGGGTACGATCTGACCATAACACACCCCCAGGGATAC
The DNA here is from genome assembly GCA_035380845.1 of Bacteroidales bacterium. Taxonomy (GTDB): domain Bacteria; phylum Bacteroidota; class Bacteroidia; order Bacteroidales; family UBA932; genus DMER64. The sequence continues at coordinate 12,947 of DAOSXZ010000018.1, forward strand.
GAACTGGACGAACGTTTCACAAGGGGAGCAAAGATCGTCTATGACCAGGCAGAAGCCTTCAGGGGTGCCGATTTTATTTATGCCAAGAACTGGGCAGCCTACCGGGATCCCGTTTACGGCAAAATCCTGAGCAGGGATATGTCCTGGATGGTCGACAGCAAAAAAATGAAACTGACCGACAACGCGTACTTTATGCATTGCCTTCCCGTCCGCAGGAACATGATCGTAAGCGACCAGGTGTTGGACAGTTCCGCTTCTCTTGTCATTCCTCAGGCAGCCAATCGCGAAACCGCCGCCCAGGCAGTGATCAAAAGCATCCTGGAAACACTCATAACAAAGCCATAGCGATGTACCTGGATATTTTTAAAATTGGAGGGAACGTAATAGATGACCCCGGAATGTTTCAACAATTCCTGGACACTTTTTGCAACTGCCCTGAACGGAAGATCATGGTCCACGGAGGCGGTGTCATGGCTACTGATCTTGCACAACGTCTGGGAATACCTGTACAAATGCACCAGGGACGCAGGATAACGGATCAGGAGACACTCCGCATTGCCGTTATGGTATATGCAGGATGGGTTAACAAGTCCCTGGTGGCTGCCCTTGTGGCACGAAATTGCCGGGCAATGGGACTAAGCGGAGCCGATGGGCAATGCATCATCAGCCGGAAACGGGATCCCCTCCCCGTTGATTACGGCCTGGCCGGGGATCTTACCTGTGAAAGCATCAACGCATTATTCATTGACGGCCTTCTGAATGAACACATTGTTCCTGTTATTTGCCCCATCACCTGCAGCAGGGAAGGACAATTACTCAATACCAATGCAGATACGATAGCTTCTGCCCTGGCCCTTTCCTTATCCCGGAAATACAAAGTCCGTCTAAAGTATGTGTTTGACCGGGAAGGGATCATTTGCCCGGGCTCAAAGAAACCCCTCACCTTGCTCAGCCGCCGGCAATACCAGGAACTGCGCAATGAGGGCATTATTTACGGCGGTATGATACCTAAAGTGGAAAATGCACTGGCAGCACTGGAATCGGGCATAGAAGAAGTATATATTGGCAAAACATCCGTACAATTATGAAAGAGGCAACCCAATTGCTCCGGGATTTGATAAAGACCCCGTCAACCTCGGGCAACGAAGACAAAACAGCCGTTTTACTGACTGAGTACCTATTTGAAAAAACGGGGATTCGTGCAGAACGCATAGGAAACAACGTCGTTGCACAAAAAGGGCAACACCCTGACGGTCGGCCCACCGTTCTGCTTTGTTCTCACCACGATACGGTAAAGCCGGCTGCCGGATATACCCGCGACCCTTACAACCCTGTTATTGAAGAAGATCAGGACGGAAAGTTGCGTCTTTACGGACTGGGGAGTAACGATGCCGGAGTATCTGTAGTTGCTATGACAGAGGTTTTTTGCTCGCTCAACGACCTGCCTTACAATCTGATGCTTATCCTGGCTGCCGGAGAGGAAAATTCGGATCCGGCCGGGATTGCTTCCGTGCTTCCCCTATACCCGGATATCACCTGTGCCATTGTGGGTGAACCCACCGGACTGCAAGCTGCTGTAGGAGAAAGGGGATTGCTGGTCCTGGACGGCTTCGCACAGGGTCGCTCGGGGCATGCTGCACGCAACAACGGGATCAACGCCCTGTACAAGGCACTGGACGATATTAATGCGCTTCGTAATTTTACCTTTGCGGAAAACTCGGCAATTATGGGAAAGATCCACCTGCAGGTCACGCAGATACAAGCCGGTACGCAGCACAACGTCATTCCGGGAGAATGCCGCTATGTGGTAGACGTCCGCACCACGGACGCCTGCAGCAACCGGGAGATCGTGGAAAAGCTCAACCGGGTGGTTTCGGGAAAACTGGTTCCAAGGAACCTGGCCAACAAAGCCTCGGTGACCCCGGAAAGTCATCCTTTGAGGGATGCGTTAAAGAAAGCCGGGATACCCACATTTGTTTCCCCTACCACTTCCGACTGGATGCGTTTGCCGTGCCCGGCCGTTAAAATAGGTCCGGGAGATTCAACACGGTCACATACTCCCGATGAATTCATCTACCTGTCTGAATTGCAGCAGGGAATTGACGTTTACAAAAAAATACTCACACAGCTTACCTTATAATCATCATGAAAACACTTTGGGAAAAAGGGATTGAAACACCGGAAGAAGTAACCCGGTTCACCATCGGTAACGATGCGCTATGGGATATGCGGCTGGCTCCTTATGATATCACGGGATCCATGGCGCATGTGCAAATGCTGAGTAAAACAGGGTTGTTGACACAACAGGAAACCAGTGAATTGCTAACAGCTTTGGAAGCTTTGCGGAAAAAGATCCTTGACGGGGAACTGGAAATCGGGGCAGGAGCGGAAGACATACATTCCTTTGTAGAATTGGTCTTGTCACAGGAACTGGGTGATTTGGGGAAAAAGATCCATGCCGGACGGTCCCGCAACGACCAGGTCATGACCGATATTCATCTGTACCTGAAAGATGTATGCCGGGACATTGCCAGGGAAGTTCGCACCCTGTTTGACCTGTTACAAGAAAAGGGACGCCTGCTGAAAGACGTGCTTATGCCGGGGTATACGCACGAAAGACCGGCTATGCCCTCCTCTTTCGGACTTTGGATGGGATCTTATGCCGAGTCATTGGTTGACGACATGTACCAGCTGACGGCAGCCTTTCGTTTATGTGACCAGAATCCGCTGGGTTCCGCAGCAGGATACGGAAACTCGTTTCCGCTGGACCGCGAGGAAACAACCCGTCTGATGGGATTCGGAACACTGAAATACAACAGCATTGCCGCCCAGATGAGCCGGGGAAGGACCGAACGTTCCCTGGCGTTTGCCATGGCTTCGATTGCCGGAACGCTCAATAAACTGGCTGCCGATTGTTGTCTTTTTTCGGGACCCGACTTCGGATTTATTGATTTTCCCGAATCCCTGACCACAGGCAGCAGTATCATGCCCCACAAAAAAAATCCGGATGTATGGGAACTGGTACGTGCCCGTTGCAATGTCATTGAAGGGGTGCCCGGACAGATCACCCTGGTTTGTACCAACCTTACACACGGCTACCACCGTGATTATCAAATACTGAAAGACTTGCTCTTCCCTGCCATAGATTCGCTTTTTGAATGCCTTAAGATAAGCTTGCTGATGATCTCGCAAATGCAAGTCAACCAAAACATATGTGCCGGTGAACGCTTTGACCTGCTTTTTACGGTGGAATCGGTCAACCGGCTTGTCCTGAATGGCATTCCGTTCAGGGATGCTTACCGGCAGGTAGCCGCCAGTCTGAAAGACGGTTCGTATAAAGCCCTGAAGGATATCAGGCATACACATACAGGCAGCATTGGCAATCCGGCATTTGACCGGGTTGATGAAAAAATGAAAAACGCTTTATCTTCATTTTTTATACCTTTGCCTAAATGATCAAGCAAAAAATCTGTGCCTTCATTGCTACACGCATCATGGGCTGGAAACTTGTAGGGAAACCGATTCCCGTACCCAAATGCATCATTTTGGGTGTGCCTCATACTTCCATGTGGGATTTCGTCATTTCTTACCTTTTTTACACCGGCATAGGGGGAAAGGCTAAAGTGCTGGTAAAAAGCGATGTTTTTAAAGGGCCTCTGAAGGGATTGTTGCGCTGGGCCGGAGCCATCCCGGTTGACCGCGGGAAAGGAGCTTCTTTTGCCAAACACATGATAGATGCCGTCCGTAAAGAAGACTTCATGCACCTGGCTATTGCCCCTGAAGGCACTCGTAAAGCTACAAAAAAATGGAAAGCGGGCTTTCACACTATTTCAAGAGCCCTGAACATTCCGGTTTATTATGGCTATTTTGACTGGGGACGCAAAGAAATTGGAGTGGCCGAACAGGTACTCATTACAGATGACGTGCAGTCAGACATGAAACGTATCAAACAATGGTATATAGATAAAGGCGTTACAGGCAAACACCCGGAACGATTTGATCCGTATTAGGAATCTCTCAGATCCAGTGTGTTGCCGTCACTGTCTGCGGTCACCTTCCCTTTCACATCCAATGTCCCGTCCAGGATCTTGCGGGCCAGTTCATTAACCAGTTCGCGTTGCAATAAGCGTTTGAGCGGTCTGGCTCCGTAGGAAGGTTCGTATCCTTTTTCCTGCAGGTAATCCAGTGCGTTTTCCGTAATTTCCAGGCGAATCCCTTTTTCCAAAAGCATTTTTCTGATCCCGGCAATCTGCAATTCCAATATGTCCCGCACGTTTTCGCGTGTCAGCGCATGGAACATTATGATCTCGTCAATACGGTTCAGGAATTCGGGCCGCAACGTTCTGCGCAGCAGTTCCATAACCTGGTCCTTCGTAGTCTCAAACCGGACCTGATCTTCGGTTCCTTCCTGCGTGCTTTCCTGTATCAGGTGAGAACCTGTATTGGAAGTCATGATAAGGATGGTGTTTTTGAAATCGGCCACCCTGCCTTTGTTGTCTGTAAGACGACCGTCATCAAGCACCTGCAACAGGATGTTGAATACATCCGGATGCGCTTTCTCTATTTCGTCAAGAAGAATGACTGAATAAGGTTTTCTGCGTACCGCTTCGGTCAGTTGTCCGCCTTCGTCGTATCCTACATAACCCGGAGGCGCACCTACCAGGCGGCTTACCGAATGACGTTCCTGGTACTCACTCATGTCAATACGGGTAATCAGGTTTTCGTCATCAAAAAGAAACTCGGCCAGCGCTTTGGCCAACTCGGTTTTCCCCACTCCGGTGGTTCCCAGGAAAAGAAACGAGCCTATGGGTTTCCGGGGATCCTGCAGTCCTGCCCGGCTGCGGCGGACTGCATCTGCCACGGCCCCAATAGCCTCGTCCTGTCCTATGACCCTCTTGTGAAGCTCGTCTTCCAGTTTCAGAAGTTTTTCCCTTTCTGCAGTGAGCATTCGCTGCACAGGAATCCCGGTCCATTTGGAGACCACCTCGGCAATGTCCTCTTCGTTTACGGATTCATTGATCATGGAACGGGTAAAGGATTCTTTTCTTTTGTTCAGCAATTCAATAGCCTTTTCAATTTCCACTATCTTTCCGTACCGGATTTCTGCCACTTTTCCATAATCGCCGCGCCGTTCGGCTTCTGCTGCCGCATAACGAAGGTCTTCCACTTCTTTTTTCTTCTGCTGGATGTCCTCCAAAACCGATTTTTCTTCCTGCCATTTGGCACGCTGAATATCGCATTGAGCCGACAGTTCTTCAATCTCTTTGCTCAAACCGGCCAGTTTATCCTTGTCCTTTTCCCTTTTTATGGCTTCCCGTTCAATTTCCAGCTGCCGTATACGACGGTCCAACTCATCTATGCATTCAGGCACTGAATTCATCTCCAACCTGAGCTTGGCTGCTGCCTCGTCTATGAGGTCAATGGCCTTGTCCGGTAAAAAACGGGATGTAATGTAACGGTGTGACAATTCCACGGCTGCTATCAGGGCATTGTCCTTTATTTGCACCTTGTGGTGCTGCTCATAACGTTCTTTCAATCCCCTGAGTATGGAAATGGCTTCGGCAGGGGAAGGTTCGTCCACCATAACCATTTGGAAACGTCTTTCCAAAGCCTTGTCCTGTTCAAAATACTTTTGGTATTCTCCCAGCGTGGTAGATCCTACGGCTCTTAATTCCCCACGGGCCAACGCCGGTTTCAATATATTGGCAGCATCCATGGCTCCTTCGCCTTTTCCGGCTCCTACCAGGGTATGGATCTCGTCTATGAAGAGAATGATCTCTCCCTGGCTTGAAATAACTTCCCTGACCACCCCTTTAAGCCGTTCCTCAAATTCACCTTTGTATTTGGCCCCTGCTATCAGGGCTCCCATATCCAGCGAATACAATTGTTTGCTTTTAAGGGTATCGGGCACGTCTCCGGTAACTATTCGCTGGGCAATACCCTCGGCAATGGCAGTTTTTCCCACGCCGGGTTCCCCTACCAGGATGGGATTGTTCTTGGTACGCCGGCTGAGTATCTGCAGTACCCTGCGGATCTCATCGTCCCGCCCAATAACGGGATCTACTTTTCCCGCAGCCGAAAGTTCATTCA
>DAOSXZ010000019.1:0-18858 GCA_035380845.1 Bacteroidales bacterium
GCCAGATCTTTGATTTCGGGAATGGTTGCCAGATCATGTATCAGGGATTGAATTCCTTTCCGGACAAGAGGTTCTCCGCCTGTAAGACGTACTTTGGTAATGCCGCGCCTTACGGCATAACGTGTGAAATCCAGGATCTCTTCGTAAGACAGCATTTGGGAATGCGGAATCAACGGTATTCCTTCTTCCGGCATGCAATATACACATCTGAGGTTGCACCGGTCGGTGACCGATATCCTCAGGTACGTGATTTCTCTGCCAAATTGATCCTTCATCACGGATTAATAAAATATGAGTATTTCCATAGGCTCTCCTTCAAGTATGCGATCAATTCCCACGGGAATTCTTCCCAAGGCATGTGCTTTGGCAAGTGAAACCTGGTGGGCGGATCCGTTATACGGAAGGGGAGAAACTGTTCCGTCCGGGTTAATCTGTACGGGGATGTGTGCCATCCGGCTGCTGTTTTTTCTTTGGTAGTTACCTTTCAGAGGCAGTCTTGTAGAAAGGGGTTCCCACCGGGCACCCTGCATGGCTGCCAGGAAAGGGATGACAATAAGCAGGCACTGTACAAAAGAAGATACCGGGTTGCCGGGCAGTCCGATAATGTATTTTCCTGTTTCGGGAGAAACGGCAAAAGTGGTTGGTTTTCCGGGTTTTATACGAACCCGGTCAAAAAGAATTTTGAAGCCCAGTTCACGCATCACAACCGGCACCATGTCAAAATCTCCTTCGGAAACACCTCCGGACAAAATAACCACCTGGTTTTCCTGTATCGCCCGGCTCAGATGACGGTTCGTGTCTTCCGGCGTATCTGCAGTTATCCCGTAATAGGTGGGAATGCCGTTGATCCGGGTTACCATGGACATCAACTGCCAGGAATTGCTGTTGTATATTTTTCCCGGTTCTGTGATCTGTCCGGGTTCTGTCAATTCATTGCCGGTAGAAAGGATTCCGACCCGAATGCGCTTGCTGACCGTAATGCGGTCAATGCCGCAGGAAGCCAGGATTGCCAAATGCTGAGGCCTCAGGATCGTTCCTTTTTCAAGTACACGGTCTCCTTTTTTAAGGTCTTCACCCTGTACCCTAATATTGGATGATGAAGGGGGTGTCCCGTAAACCATGGCATCCCGTATAGTTGCCTTTTCTACTATCAAAACGGTATCTGCTCCTTCCGGGATCATTGCACCGGTCATTATTTTGCTGCATGTACCGGGAGTGATCGGTTGTTCGGGCCGGCAACCGGCAGGAATGACTTCAAGCACCTGCATCCCTTTTTCAATGTCTTCTTTCCTGCAGGCATACCCGTCCATGGCAGATTTGGAAAAGGAGGGGATATCTTCAGGTGTGAACACGTCATGAGCCAGCACACGATCACAGGCACCGGCCAATGCAATTTCTTCCGAATCGCCGGGAATGGCATTGTCCAGTACAATTTTCAAAGCTTCTTGGAAATCTATCATATCTACAAAGATACAATGCTTTTTCTTATATTTGCCCTGAAAGGAATAGCCGATGCTCTACGGAAAAAACTATACATCCATACGCCTGGTATTTTTATTTTTATCCGGTGTTATGTTGTTGTTCATCGTGGCCCCTCTGCTGGGGCTGTTCTTTTCAACATCTGTTCCCGGTTTGTTTGAAACCTTCAGGGACAAGGAGGTTACTTCCAGTATCGGTCTTTCGTTGGGCGTTTCGGCATTGTTTACCCTTCTGGCTGCTTTTTTTGCACTCCCGCTGGCATATATCATGGCACACAAGGAATTCCGGGGAAAAGCCATTATTCAGGGGTTGATTGATATTCCTATAGTTTTGCCCCATTCGGCAGCGGGGATAGCAGTACTTGGGTTCATATCCCGGGATTCAGCACTGGGAAAATTTGCTGATCTGTTTGGACTTAACCTGGTAGGCAGCCCATTTGCCATTGGGGTGGCCATGGCATTTGTCAGTGTTCCGTTCCTGATCAATGCCGCACGTGACGGGTTCCTGGCCGTTCCCGGGCGGCTGGAACAGGCGGCTCGATCCCTGGGCGCTTCACCGTTCAAGGTCTTTCGTCAAATTTCTCTTCCCCTGGCCAAGCCTTCGGTAATCACCGGATTGGTCATGATGTTTGCCCGTGGAATGAGTGAATTCGGAGCGGTCGTTATTGTGGCATACCATCCCATGACTACGCCTGTTCTGATCTTTGACCGCTTCAATTCCTATGGTTTGGATTATGCCCGGCCGGTGGCAGTTCTGTTTATTATAATATGTATATTGGTCTTTATTGCGTTGCGATTGCTGGGCCGTAAAAGAAAAGAAACCTGATATGCTTTCCTGCACAAATATGGAATATTCCATCGGGGCTTTTTCCCTCAGGAACTTTTCCCTGGAACTGGAAAGGGGAGATTATTGTGCTTTGCTTGGGCCTTCCGGATCCGGGAAAACGATTATCCTGGAACTTATTGCGGGGCTCAGACCGTTGAAAAAAGGATCTGTTGTGATAGACGGGAAAGATCATACGCTTACACCACCCCAACACAGACCGGTTGGGCTTTTATTCCAGGATTATGCGCTTTTCCCGCACATGTCTGTCTACGAAAATATTGCTTATCCTTTAAAAATCAGGGGAAAAGAAAAGGCCGAGGTCCGAGAGACCGTGCATGCATTTGCTGCAGAACTGGATATTTCCAGGCATCTGAACCGGATGCCAGGTACATTATCCGGGGGAGAAAAGCAACGTGTTGCACTGGCCAGGACGTTGGTCATTCACCCCATGGTTTTGTTGTTGGATGAACCCATGTCTGCCCTTGATGCGCCACTCAGGGAAAGTTCAGTGGCCTTGCTGCGCAGTGTCTCGGAAAAAGGGATCACCATCCTGCACGTAACGCACGATCCCTCGGAGGTCGATTCACTGGCCAACCGCCGGATTCACCTGGGAAGCAGAAGCAAATAAGCGCCATACGCATCTGGCCCAGCGCCTTGAGGACCACTGTTAGGTCCTGACATCACTGCCGCAACAACTATAAACCACCGTGCATTTCTGACGTTACTGCCACTGCAAACTACTGTGCACTTCTGATTTTACTACCACTGCAAATAACTGTACGGTTCTGACGTTACTGCCACTGCAAATCATCATGCGGTTCTGATGTTAGGGTGGTCCTTATTTTACTGCCACTGCAAACCACCGTGAGCTTTTGTTTCTTGCCGAGGCTCCCGGTGGTTTGCAGTGGCAGTAACCTGTAGCAGTAACCTGACCTGGTAGCAGTGATTTGGTATCGGTAAACTGGTAGGGGCAATCTGGTGCCAGGAACTGCTCCTGGCGTGAAGTCGCTGCCACCTCAAGATAAGGGAAGCCTCGGCAAGAAGAAAAGCTTCCCGATCATGTGGTGGCAGCGACGCCAGCAGTCAGTAAGAGCATAGAGCGCTTCGGCAAAAAGAAAAAGCTTCCCGTTTTTGTGGTGGCAGTGGCCGACATGGCAATAATCCGGTGACCTGTTTTCAGCTATACTAGCAATTGAAAACACAAGTGGCAACCCGTACAAAGTTGAGATCTCTTAAATGATAACCGGAGGGTGGTAAGTAACCGAAAAAGTGAAAATGCTTGTAACACACAATAAAACAGAAGATTACGTAATTATATAATAGATTTATTACTTACCACCTCCCCCCGAAATTACCGAAAAACCGCAAAAACAGGGGAGGGTGGTAAGTAGTCAAAAATTACCAAACGAGTATAGTAGGCACATAACCAGCGAGTTATATATTTTTACAACATAGCTGTTACTTACCACCTCCCGTAAATCAATCTACAAGGTTGCTGCTGGCAGGAACTGCTCCTGGCGTAAGATCGCTGTCACCACAAGATAAGGGAAGCCTCGGCAAAAGAAAAAAGCTTCCCGTTTTTGTGGTGACAGCGACCGACCTGACAGACTGCCACTACAAGCAGCAAAAGCCTCGGCAAGAAGAAAAGCTTCCCGATCATGTGGTGGCAGCGACCGACGTGGCAGACTGCCTGTGCAAGCAGCAAAAGCCTCGGCAAGAAGAAAAGCTTCCCGTTCATGTGGTGGCAGCGACCGGCGTGACAGAGGCTGACGTGGCAGCGACCGTTGTTACTGCCCCATTGAACGTAGGATCTTCTGCCCTCCGTTGGGGTCTGTTAAAAAATCTGCAAATTTTTTCGCCAGTTCCGGGTTCTCTGCATTGTGGGGAATGGTGAAGCTGTAAGTAATGGGGGTGCCTTTTACCAGGACGGAGTCCCCGGGGCTGCTTCCCCTGATTTTTAACTGGGCCCGGGCATAGAAGTCTGCCATGGTGCTGTCCCCCAGGTTGATTTCCGGGGGCAATTCCAGGAAGCGAAGGCCGTGTTGCAGGGCTACGGATTTGTATATGAATATGTAATCAATGGAGTGGTTTGCCAATAACGCAAGCAAATCTACTTCCTTGGGCCGGATAAAACGCTTGTCCTTTTCTGTGAAATCCGATATAGTAAAAGACCTTGTGCCGGGTTTTTCCCTGTAATGATCTTTTGCCAGTTGCAATACCAGCAGGGTGCGGTAGCCGCAGGGATCGGTGTTCGGATCTGAACGGCCGTAAAACACCTCCGGAGAGAGCAATATTTCCGGCCAGTTCACGCTGTTGATCTCATCTGCGCGGTGGGATCCCGGCGTATAGGCAATGACCATGCTGTTCACGGCAAAAGCCTGGTTCATGTATGCATGTTCGGGGATGAGCAATTTTTCAATAACCTGGTAATCAGCAGATGCCAGGATGTCACAGGAACGTCCCAGTTCCGTGATCTTGCGTGCACAATCCACACTGCCTGCCGCTTCCATACGGAATTCTGTTTTTGGATGCATCACGGTAAAACTGTCTGCCAAGGCTTTCATGGGCAGGGTAAGGCTCCCGGCATGAAAAACCACTAACCGGTTCTCTTTGCGGGAATTTCCACAAGATATCAAAGAAAACAGCAGGGGAACCAGGATAAGGGGTATGATCTTTTTCATGATATTACCAGGGATTTACCAACCTTATTTCACTAAGTCCTTTTATGCAACGGTCGGCAAAAGCATCCCCGGCCGCGTAAAGGGTAAAAGAATTGCCTTCTTTAACCAGCAGGGGATCCCGGTGGTCGTTGCGGTTGATCAACTCGGCAAGGGAAAAGGCTGCCCGGTATCCGTCCACACCGGCTATGCTCATCATACCGCAGCGTATGGCACGGTAATCGTCTGAAGGAAACCAGGGGGAAAGCACCCGGTTTATCTGCCGGCCCCGGAATTCCCGGACCCGTTTGTATCCGGTGCTGTTCCCGTAAAACAGGGTGGTGTGGCTGATCAAAGGCAGGTCCTGGGGCAGGTCTGTGATCAGGGCAAGGGTGTCCTGCAGGGAAGACATGAGGGCGAGCCTGCCCGGATCGTTCTCCAGAACCACAGAGTCCCGGTTTACTATATAATTGCCTTTCAGGGATTTGATGGTTATGTGCGAGGGGGATTTGATGTTTCTTTCAGAGATCAGATCCGATTCCACTACCAGCTGTGTCTGGTTCGGCAATTCCCACAATTCTCCCGTTTTGCCCGGAATGACGCGGGTTACCCTTTTGGCAATGACAATGCCGTAGGGATTTGCCGAGTAAAAAATTTCCCCCCAGGAAAAGACAGCCAGATCGCCCTGGTCGTTTCTCACTTCAATATAGATATCCACCGGGGGCCAGAAATCTTCTTTGCTGGCTTTGTCCACTTTCAAGGTACTCAGAATATCACACAATGCATACCCGTCGTAACGGAAAGCTCCTTTGAATGCGATGGAATCTCCCGAGGGACAGTAAACGGCTTCTTTCACGGTAACGGTCCTGAGCGGGAAACGGGAAAGTTTGATCTCTGTTGCTTCTTCAACTTCTCCGTCTATCAACATTTTTTTGGGGCCGGGAAGGGTTGTGTATGCCTCCCTGTTGAAATAATTGTTGGACCCCGAATTCCATACCAGCGTGGATCCGCTGATGGCGTCCAAGTCAAGGGAAATACAAGAAGTAATGAGGCTGCAGGATAACAAGACAGCAGACAGAGTAAGGAAAGGATAGTGTTTTATTTTCATAATTATTGCATTGATCCGGTTCAACCTCCGCTTACAAGATGTATGATATCCAGGCGGTCTCCGTCCCGTACAAATGTCAGGGGCCAGGATTCCCTGGGGATCAGTATGCCGTTAAGTTTCACTATAAGCATTTTAAAATGGAACGATTTTTCGTCCATTATCCGGGTAATGCTCATTTCTTGTTGCGAAAAGGTTTCTTGACGGTTATTCAGAGTTATGGTCATAGGTCTTGTTACGGTTATTTCTTTAATAAAAGTTCCAGGGCCAGGTTGGCCTGCATCATGGCAACCATGATCACCCGCGGGGCAAGCAAAGGTACAAGTTTTTCATCGGTTTCTTTTTGATCACCGCAAATATACAAATTGCCGGATCTTTGTACACGCAGGGTTTCCGGGCTGCCGTACCCGGCAATTCCGGACCCCATGATCAGAGGTTTGAATGGAAAATGCGCAATCATCCACTCGGCAAACCATTTTTTTTCTTTGGCACTGTCCAGAGCTTCAATGACCACGTCACAGGAACCGAAAAGGGACGCGGCGTTGCGGGTTGTTATTTTGCAAGAACGGGCTTCCACATCTGCCCGGCTGTTTATGCGCAGCAGGTTTTCCCTGAGTGCTTCCACCTTCGGACGGCCTACCTGATCTTCAAAGAAAAACTGGCGGTTGAGGTTGGATTCCGTTACCGTGTCGTAATCGGCAATGACAAGATGGCCCACACCGCTTCTGACCAGGGCGGCGGCTACGTTGGAACCCAGACCACCGGCTCCGGCTACGCCTGCCTTTTTTACGCTAAGGTGCGATGTAATATTTTGTATAACGGTCATTTTGGCTATTTTTGTAATGCAAATATACAACTAAAACACCGTTTATGAATGCATTGATTAGCAACCGGAAAGTACTGGCCAGAATCCCTTACAGCTGGAAACCGCTGGACAAAGGATATTCAGATCAGAGCCTGTATGTAAATCTGGATACATTTTCTACAGAGGTGCGTCCTGTTGATCCGGAAGTGAAGGAAAAATTTGTCGGGGGAAAAGGATACGGACTCAGAATGCTTTGGGATGCGGTGACTTCGCAGACCAAATGGAGCGATCCGGAAAACGAGATCGTTATTTCCGGCGGACCCGTATGCGGGATCACGCAATATGCAGGGTCCGGTAAAAGTATCTGTGTTGGTTTGTCCCCGCTTACGGAAAGGGTAGTGGATTCCAATGTGGGAGGCCATTTTGGACCCCACCTGAAATTTGCCGGGTTCGATGCCCTGGAGGTACAGGGAATTGCACCGCAGGAAGTAATTGTGTATATCAACGGGATTGATCACCAGGTAGAGTTTTTTGCTCCCCCGCAAGGCATGCACATTGACTCACACCTGCTGGCAGAGGAATTGCACCAAATGTTTGCCGACAACGAAAGCGATAAACTGAATGTTTCGGTTGTTTCTACTGGCCAGGCTGCAGATCATTCGCTGGTGGGCATGCTTAATTTTTCTTTTTACGATGTAAAACGGAAGAAGATCCGTCTGAAACAGGCAGGTCGTGGCGGTCTTGGAACATTGATGCGTCATAAAAACGTTCGTGCCATAGTGGCGAAAGTGCCTAAGGTGTCAGGCAAACTGAACAATGTAGTGGATATGCCGGCTATTCTGGAACGCGGAAAGCGTTTCAATAAGGAAATGAACGATTTGGACGACATTCAATGCCAAATGCGTAAACTGGGGACGGCTCATCTGATGGGGGTCATGGAAAAATACGACCTGCTTCCGGTTATGAATTTCAAATACGGAGATCATAAGGATTGCCATAAAATTGATATGGAAGTGTGGAAAAAACACTTTTCCCAGGGAATTCCCGACGGTTGCTGGCTTGGATGTACCATGATGTGTTCCAAAGGAATAGATGATTTTGAATTGAGGACCGGCCCATATAAGGGTTCCAAGGTTTTGGTGGATGGACCGGAATACGAAACAGCGGCTGCCCTGGGATCCAATTTGGCCATTTTTGATCCTTTGTATGTGGCCGAACAGAATTTTTACTGCGACACATACGGAATCTGTACCATATCGTGGGGGAACATCATGGCTTTCATTATGGAATGCTGGGAAAACGGGATTTTGAACAAAGAACGCACTGCAGGTCTGGAGCTTACCTGGGGGAACGCTCCCGCTGCACTGGAATGTATGCACCAGTTGGCTCGCGGGGAAGGATTTGGATTGGTTGCCGGACTGGGCGTTAAAAAGATGAAGGAAATGTTCATACAGAAAGGATGGGGTGATCCTGCCTTTCTAAAAGACATTGCTATGGAAAATAAAGGCATGGAGTATTCCATGTACATATCCAAGGAATCATTGGCCCAGCAGGGTGGGTATGCCATGACCAACAAAGGTCCCCAGCACGATGAGGCCTGGTTGATTTTCATGGATATGATCAACAACCAGATACCCACTTTTGAAGATAAAGCAGAAGCGCTTCATTATTTTCCCATGTTCCGCACATGGTTTGGATTGGCCGGGTTCTGCAAATTGTGCTGGAACGACATTGAACCTGCCGATAATGCACAAACCGATGAACCGGCAAAAGTCCCCGAGCACGTGGATAATTACGTGACGGTGTTCAAAGCGGTAACGGGAAGGGATTTTGATAAGGAAGAATTGATTCGTATGTCGGAAAGGGTATATAATTTTCAGCGAATCTTCAATATACGTATGGGATACGGACTTCGTAAGGACGATGCGCAACCTTACCGGGCCTGCGGGCCGGTAACCGAAGATGAATACCTTTCCAGGCAGGAACGTTACGACAAACAACTGAAAGAAGAAATCGGCGTTGATCCCCTGACCATGAGCCTGGAAGAAAAACGCCGGGTTTTGCGCCAATTCAGGGAAGACAAGTACGAACGCCTGCTGGATGCGGTTTACAAACGCAGGGGTTGGAATGCCAACGGGGTTCCGCGTATTGAATTCCTGCAGGAAATAGGTATGGACCTTCCCGAGCTGGTTGAGGTGGTAAAACCGTTACAGTAATTCTACACTTCTTTTTATAAACGTATTCAGGGATTCACCTTTTAGCAGGTTGTTGGCCAGCAGGGCCAGATCGCATACCTGGCTGATCAGGTTTTTGTCTTTGGATTCCCGTATCTTCTGTATAAGAGGGTGTTCAAAATTGACTACAAGCGAATAAGAATCGGGCATGGATCCCATGAAATTCATTCCTCCGCCCAATGCCGACATTTCGCGGTAACGGCGCATCCATTCTCCCTGGGTGATCATCACCGGGTTTTGCTGTGCTCCCATATTCTCGAAGTTGACGGTAAAGGTGACGTCTTTTGGCAGAACTTCCTGGAAGGCTTCCCGCATTTCTTTCTCTTCCTCTTCACTCATGTCCGGTTTGGACAACTCTTCTTTGGGGATCAGTTTTTCAGGGGTGTCTGAATCCACGCGCACAAAACGCACGTCTTTCATCTTGGATTCCAAGAGGTTGACAAAGTGGGCGCAAAGAGGAGAATCCAGAAGCAGGACGTCATAGCCTTTTTCTTTAGCGGCACTTATGTAGGCGAATTGTTCCTGGGTATTGGTGGTGTAAAGATAAACCAGCTTGTTGTCTTTGTCCTTCTGGTTGGTTTCTATAAGAGTCTGGTACTCGTCAAAACTCAGGTATTTTTCGTCTGTATTTTTAAGCAGGGCAAATTTCAGGGCCCTGTCGTAGAATTTTTCTTCCGTCAGCATCCCGTATTCTATGAAGAGTTTCAGGTTGTCCCATTTTTCTTCCAGGGAAGGCCTGTCGTTTTTGAAGATCTCTTCCAGGCGATCTGCCACCTTTCTGGTGATGTGGCTGGATATCTTTTTGACGTTGGAATCACTTTGCAGGTAGCTTCTGGACACGTTCAGAGGAATGTCCGGAGAATCAATTACTCCGTGTAAAAGTGTCAGGAAATCAGGTACAATATGCTCTACGTTGTCTGTTACAAATACCTGGTTGCAATAGAGTTGTATCTTGTTCCGGGTCACTTCCAGTTTGTCCTTGATCTTGGGGAAGTACAACACGCCCGTTAGTTTGAAGGGGTAATCCACGTTCAGATGAATCCAGAAAAGGGGTTCTTCTGCCATGGGGTACAACTTGCTATAGAAAGCTTTGTATTCTTCATCTTTCAGATCGGTGGGTTTCCTTGTCCAGAGAGGATTCACATCGTTTACGATCTTGTCCTTGTCCAGAACCACTTCTTTCCCGTCTTTCCATTCTTTTTCTTTTCCAAAGGCGATTTCCACGGGCAGGAAACTGCAGTATTTGTGAAGCAACGTTTCAACCTGGCTTTCCTGGGTGTAGGATTCGTGTTCGGCATAAAGGTGCAGTACAATATCGGTACCCCTGTCTGTCTTTTCTACCGGTTCCAGGGTATATTCGGGCGTGCCTTTACAGGTCCATTTGACAGCCTCTGATCCTTCTTGCCACGATTTTGTGATAATCTCAACCTTTTTAGCCACCATGAAACTGGAATAGAAGCCCAATCCAAAATGGCCAATAATGTTGTTTGCCTGGTCTTTGTATTTTTCCAGGAATTCACCGGCACTGGAAAAAGCAATCTGGTTGATGTATTTGTCCACTTCCTCCCGGGTCATGCCAATACCTCTGTCAGATATGGTTATTGTCTTTTTTTCCGGATCGGAGCTTACCCTGATTGTAAGGTCTCCCAATTCACCTTTGATATCTCCTTTGGAGGCCAGTGCCCTAACCTTCTGAGTGGCGTCTACTGCATTGGATATCAGTTCCCTGAGAAAGATCTCATGGTCTGAATACAAAAATTTCTTAATGATTGGAAAAATGTCCTGGGTAGTTACCCCTATTGTACCTTTGTTTTTCATAATATATCCTTGTGGTTTTTGATCACTACGGGGTGTCAAAAACCATTCCATGCAGAAAGAATATGACTAATTGTCAGTCCCAAAGAATTCCAGGCATTGTTGTACCAGTCTTTCCTGTTGTTCCGGCGTTTTCAAAGTTTCCAGCGGGAACCCGAGGACTACCATGCGGTAATCTCCCTTATAGGCCACACCGGCGCTTAGCCTGTTATCCAGGTATCGGAATATGGTATAGGCTCCTTCACATGCCGGTTCAAGGGCGTTGGGGGATTCTACCGGGTATATTTCCTGATTAAGTTCAGTACGGAAGGAATAGACCGGATCCGCTGATAGTTCCCCGTTGTAAAAAGCTTTAAAAGGAGACGGGGCAATCATGATTTCTCCGGTACGTGAGGCATGGTTGCTGCGGTGATTGACACGCAGGACTTCCTGTGCAAAGATTCTGCCCAGACTGTCTTTTTGATAACTTCCCCAGATATCGCTGGTAGTGTATGCTCCGCTAATTAATAAGTTTCCTCCTTCCTGTGCAAACTGAGTGATTTTTGCCTGCAGAGAGGGTGGAAAAGCCTTGAAATCTATACGGCCGTCAGGGGTGCCTCCCCGGGTAACCTGCTTCTGTTTTCCCAGGATCAAGTCCAGGGCATGGAAATCGGCAGCGTTATAATTGTCGGAGTTGGTAAATGCCTCCAGGCTGCTTGAAACATAACTGTATCCGGCGCGGGCAAAAGCTTTACCGTGAATAATGGGGTAGTCGAATGTGTTGCCGGGAATCACTTTGTCTTCCCAGTCCGCATAACTGGCACCGAATCCGGGAGCATCGTCATCTGCCCAGCCGTTATTGCGGCGGAATTCAAACTGCGACCCCACATAAGAAATGTCGTTTATATAAGGCATGCCGTGATCCGAAAAATCCTGGAATCCGGCAAAAAGTGTGTCTTCGGAGGCAAAACTATCCGGGGCAGATACGCGTGTAAATCCATTGATAATTAGAATTTTGCCTTTTTCTTCCCCGGTGGGGGCCATGTACAGGCTGACCGTTTCCGATGGGAAGCTTTCTCCGCCGCGATTCACTGCCGTAACCCGGAAACTGTAGTGCTTGCCGCGTTCAACGTCTATTTCTGCACGATTGTTTGCCGAGTAGGATCCGCTGTCAAAAGCTTCGTTTTCATCCCCGGTACGTGTGTATACCACATATCCTTCCGCGGTTGCCGTAGGTTCCAGCACATCTTCAGTGGGTTGCCAACTTAAAACAGCTTTTCCGTCAGCTTTGTAATCAACGGCAATGCTGTTTACGGGAAGGGGTTGAATAACGTATTCAAAACCCTGAGTGCTGCTCAAATAACGGAGCATACCCTTGTAAATGGCACGGCTGACTGTAAAGCGGAAACGCGGATCCAGTCCGTACCGCATATCTGCAAAATTTTGATGTGAAAGCAGTTCCAAAAGCATGGCAGGAACCTGTGCAGACCTGCTTTCCGCATAAGACCGGTTCCAGATACCCCTCCGGGTCCAGTCGGGATTCCATATGGCCCTCAGGTCATCTACAATCTGCGTTTGTACCAGGTCTGTATAATCTCTGGATGTCAAACGGTTGTGTCCCGTTGGCAAAAGTTCCGTACCGTCGCTGTCCCGGGTATAAATGGCCAGTGTCCCGATAATGCTGTCGTTTTTGGTAACACCTGCATCTGTATGGAATGCCAGCGAGAGATCTACCGGGATCTTCAATCCGGGGTTGTTGGGATGTTTGACTGAACCTCCTGCCAAAGCATTGACCCACCTTCCCCGGGATGTATAGTCGTCTGTATAGTCGTTCGTGCCTTCATAATAGGTATAGACCGAGTCGGCAAAGCCGGCCCATTGCAGCCAGTAACGGGCACTTTCGGTAAAACGGGGGTAATGGCTTGTCAGCGGGGGAATGGTGATGTTGTTGTAAGAGGCCTGTATTGTGCTGTCTTCCACGGTCCGCCCGATGTTTCCCATGCCGCCTCCGAATTTCACGGCATCGGCCGTGACCACGGCGTTGATCTCCCTGCTGGCATTGCTCAGGGTCACACGTCCTTCCATATTTCTGCCCGGATCAAAGGCAAAAGTACCCAGGTATATCCAGGTGCCTCCTCCCATCTGTTGGTTTACAAGGAAAACATCCGATCCTCCTTTGTGGTGGACGGTATATCGGGCATCTCTGGCACTTACAGGGAGGCTGGCATAAGAAACGTAAACGGCGTAACGCCCGGCTTCAGGGATATCGGGGATCCACTCGGCAAATGCCGGCTGCATCACGGCATTCTTGCGCAGTTCCGGGTTGTGGGTGACGATCCTGCGGTAGGTTCCCATGCGGAATGGATTGTCGTAGTGCGTATATACCTCTTTTTTATGGGCGAAGCCACGGTTGTCTTTTTCATCGGTACGCCATAGGTACGTACCGCCCTGTTCACTGTAGCCGCTGTCCGGTGAATCGTTGTCCACAATCACTTCGTGATTTTGAGTATCCCTTTCCCGCGGAAGCATTACAACAGCTCCAGCATTTTCAAGCATCGGAGTAAGGAAGGGGAGTACATAAGACATCGTGTATAAGTCTTCAACGGTCTGAAATAAACGGGCACGTTGCCATTCCCAGCGGGCCAGTTTTTGATCGTAATAAAGACCGTGGCTGTGCCAAATAGCCAAATGTTTGTTTTGTAGCCCGTTAGTAATGTTGTATGGACGATTCTCCCGGGTGACCAGTGGCGTGGCTCCCAGTTCCGGCCATTGGTGTCTGCGTTGTTGCCGGGCTTCTTTCTTCATTTGCGACTGTGCCTCCAGTTTGGCCAGGTTAACGGCTGCCTGTCTTTTTTCCAATTTTATCTGTAGCGCAATTTCTTCGGGAGTACCTTTTTTTGGTTTAATCTTGGCCGGGTGCCGTTTGTCGATTTTTACCAGCTTGTCGTAATCTTTCCGGTTGTTTTTTATCTGGTTATCTGTTAACGGATTGAATGATGGATTGAAGTATCGCGGGATGAGATCTTCCAGGTCTTTGTCATCCGTGATTACCCGTATGGAATAATGTTTGTATTTTTCCGGGAGGAAATGCCGGATGGTTGCATAAAAAGAGGCCGTTTGGTCAATCCTTGCCGGGTACTCGGCCAGTCCTGTAGTAAAATTGAATACCAGGTTCTGGTGCCGGTCATCGCAACGGATGTTCCTGATCCGCAAAGGCGAAATTCGCATGACCCCGTCGCTGACGACAACTGCCAGTGAATCTGTAAGTCCGGCAGCGGCTGTACTGTCCAAAAGGGGTGGAAAAGCGTTGTTTTGAGCATGTGAATAAATGAAAAATAATGAATGAATGGCAAGTAGCAGGAAGGTCCGTTTTCTCATAATTTGAATAAATAATTGAAAAACAAATATAGTAACTTTGTAAACAATCAATATGGAAAATAATATGGCCGGTAAATGGAAAATCCGCATACCTTTTATGGTTTTGGGCTTGAGTCTGACGCTATTGCTGCTTTTTAAATTCTTTCCGGGATTCATGGATCGCGTGTATTCTGGATTTATATACAGGTATATGGCACAGGCCGTATCTGCTGTAATGTCTTTGATTCCTTTTTCCCTTGCCGAGATTCTTATCTACGCACTGGTGTTTTTCCTGCTTTTTTTTACGGTAAAAGCCCTGATCCGGAAAACGTGGAAAAAGTATTTCCGAAACCTGGGAATAACGGCACTTTACGCTGTCTCTGTCTATATACTGACCTGCGGTTTGAATTACCACAGGGTCCCTTTGGAGGATCATCTTGGCTACAGCGTGGAACCGGCTCCTACGGAAGACCTTCTGGCACTTGCAGCCGACATTACAGAACGGGCAAATCTTGCTGCATCTTTCACGGCTCGTGATACCCGGGGAGAGTTGGTACCCGATTATACTTTTGAAAGCATTAAAAAAGCAGTGGCATCTGCATATGACTCACTGGCTATGGAAACAGGCCTGACAGTAGGAGGTACTTATCCTTCAGTCAAACCGGTCATTGCCTCACGGGGCATGTCTTACGCTTTTGTCATGGGGTTTTTCTTTCCCTGGACAGTTGAAGCTAACATTAATAAGGATGTGCCTGCTTTTTGGATACCGGGCCTCATTGCTCACGAACAAGCCCATGTAAGAGGATTTATGCGGGAAAACGAAGCCAATTTCCTGATGTATCTTCTGTCCGGATATACGCAAAACAGGGAATTGAAATATTCCTGCCTGTTGCATTCGCTCAACTACGTGCTGAATGCTGTATACAAAGCGGTTCCTTCCAGTTATGAAGACATTGTTGCCGGCCTTTCTCCAAGGATCCTCTACGATCTGGATCAGAATAGGGCTTACTGGGAACCCTTTAGGACCTCCTTTGCCCGGGTATCTCAACAAGTCAATGATGCCTACCTGAAAGCCAATGGACAGAAGGAGGGTGTGGAGAGTTACGGCAAAGTTGTGGACCTGATGATAGCCCATCATAAAAAAAATCAGGAAACGATGCAGCAAAATCCCGGACACTCCGTTTATATAGGTGAAGGCAACCAATAGCGGAAAGAATATGGACCAGACAGCCCTTTACCGGGAATACCACAAACCTATTTATCATACCTGCCTGCGTATTTTACGATCTCCGGAAGATGCCGAAGAATGTATGCAGGATGCATTTTTAAAATTGTTTACCGGGGGCAAGATGCGGTTTATAAACAACAAAGCTTGCTATGCCTGGTTGCGCAAAGTGGCGGCAAGAGGTGCCATAGACCGCCTTCGTTCTTTGGACTTTCAGATGAACGTACATGCCGGATCCCTTGACAGCAGCGAAGTCCGGAAAGTAACGAATGAAAATGACACTTCTTTTTCTACATTGTTTGAAGGAGAAGGGGATCATCAGAAGCAGGCGCGCCTGATCAAAGAACAAATGAACGTGTTGCCCTCCGGATACCGGACCATTTTGAGCCTTTATCTTTTTGAAGGCTATGATTTTGATGAAATTGCACAGATCACAAGGCTGCAGCCTTCCACCGTCAGAAGCCAGTACAGCAGGGGTAGGAAAAAGCTGCAGGAAGAAATAGAGAAATTATGGACAAATTAAAATCATTCATTCAGGAAAACAGGGAGCTGTTTGATTCAGACCCGCTCCCCGAAGGACACGAATTGCGTTTCATGCAAAAATTGGAAAGTCGCAGGTCTCGCAAACATAATTATCTGATCTATATATCGGTGGCCGCTTTGCTTTTACTGGTAGTTACAATAGGAGTGCGTTTTCTGAAAGAGGATCCGGTGAGCAGTTTGTTTTATGTGGATCCCTGTGGAAGCGAATCGTATACCTGTTATTACGACCAGATGCAAAAACTTTCCGAACAGATTGAATACAACACCCGGGAGCTTCCCGATTACCAAAGACAGGAGATCCTGATGAATATGGAATCTATTATGCCCGGCTCCCCGGACGAGTTCTCTGAAATGCTTCCAAAAGATATTTCCAGCAGTGAAGCAGTACGTTTAAACAAAGAATATTACCAACAGTTATATGAAGGAATGAAGCAACTGGCTTCATTAACAAATTAAACAGAATCTACTATGAAAAAAATTATTTTGATCTCTTGCTTTCTTGTCTCTTTGACCTTGCTTTCCGCACAGGATAAAGTGACACGTACTTACCAACTGGAGCCTTTTGATGCCGTAAACGCTTCATTTATATATGAAATGGAAGTATTCAAAGGGAATGAATATTCACTTGAACTGGTAATCCCCCATGATCTTGCCCGGGAAGTGGAGATCCAGGTAAGCGGAAAGGTTTTGAATCTTGGTGTCACAAGGGAGTGGTGGCGTTTAACTACTAATGTAATTGGGAAACGACATACCATTCAAGCGCGCATCACTATGCCTGATCTGACCGGGGTGGAATTGTCAAATGCGGCATCCCTGATCACCCGTGACAATTTTAATCCGGCCAATTTCAAGGTCAAACTTTCGGGAGCATCCAATGCTGAGCTGAATATTTTAACACATGCAGCGAATGTTGATATAAGCGGCGCTTCTAATTTAGAAATCAGCGGATTGGCTACGGTGGCCAAGGTTTATGTCAGCGGTGCATCGGAATTGCGATACAACCAGGAAACAGATCAAATTGACCTGGAGGCAAGTGGGGCATCTACCGTCATCATGAAAGGGACTTCCACAAATGGTACTTTTAAAATTTCCGGGGCCAGCTCTGTAAAAGCCTTTGAATTTCAGATGGAAGAACTGTCTCTTAAGTGTTCGGGAGCATCCAATGCTAAAGTGTATGTTACGGAAAAGATCACTCCTGTGGCAGGAGGAGCTTCTGACATTCATGTAAAAGGCAATCCCGAATTTACCAAGTCTGTTTCCCGCGGTGCCTCATCCATCAAGTCCGTTAAATAATAGTATTACTTTATATATTTAATCAAACTAGCTATGAAAAAGATATTTACAATTATAATATTAAGTCTTCTTTCTACTGTTGCACTGGCGCAGAAAGGGGTTTTGGAGAAAAGGAATTTCCAGGTTGACCCGTTTACCGGAGTTGAATTATCGGGAGTGGTGGAGGTGACCATGGAAAAATCAAACTCGCATTCAGTGTCCCTGGAAACATACGATGAAGTATTTGAATATTTGGAGGTTTATGTCAAGAACGGGATACTTCATATAGGATTCAAAAACGGTGGTGTTCCAAGATCCATACAAAGAAAATACAGGGATTTAAAGGTAACATCTAAAGTAACACTTCCGGTATTGGAAAATGTTGAAATGAGTGGTGTAACCAAGCTTTTTGCAAGAGGTCGATTTACTTCAAAAGCATTGAATGTTGAACTTTCGGGGGTCAGTCATGCCGAATTTGAATACGTGGAAAGTGCGGATATGGACATTGAAGTGTCCGGTGTTTCCAAAATTCAACTTTATGGAGATGCCGAACAGCTGAACCTGGAAATCAGCGGTGCTTCAAAAGGATTTTTCGCATTCGAAAATAAAACCCTTACCTTTGCAGACATTGAGATCAGCGGTAGCGGAGAAGGCACTTTTGAAGGCAAAGCCATACGTTCTTTATTGGATATAAGCGGAACAGCCGGTTTTGAAGGCATGAAATTCCAGGTGGAAACCATGAAAGCTGTTATCAGCGGGGTTGCCAAAGCCCGTGTGAATGTTGCGGGATCGCTTGAACCCGAAGTTTCAGGTGCAGCAAAATTGCATTACAACGGGAATGTGAACCTGAGGAATGTCAATAAAAGCGGGGCAGCACATATGACTACATACTAAATTGATATAGCATGACACCACAAGAGATCCACAAAAAGATCCTGGTACTCGATTCACATTGTGACACACCCATAATGCTCAGAAGGAAAGGACTGGACATAGGCAAAAGAACTGATATTGGACACGTGGATCTGGTGCGTATGAAAGAAGGAGGCGTAAACGCCTCTTTTTTTGCTATTTATGTATCAAATAAATGGGAGCCGTTTGAATGCACCTTCAAAGCATTGGAAGCGCTGGCCTCTGTCTACGATATGCTCGGCAAGTATCCCCATCTGGCGTCTTTGGCCACGGATGCCCAAACGGCGCGGAAATTAAAGGATCAGGGGAAGATTGCGATCTTCCTGGGCATGGAAAACGCAGGACCAGTGCATAAAGACCTATCCCTGCTGCGCCTGTTTTACCGGATGGGAGTACGGTATATTACTCTGACACATGCCGGCAATAATGAAGTTTGTGACAGTTGTGCCACTGAAGAGAAACGTTGGCACGGGGTAAGTCCTTTCGGGAGGGAGTTGATAGCAGAAATGAACCGCCTGGGGATCCTTGTGGATGTGGCCCACATTTCCGATGAAGCATTTTACGATGTTTTGAAGTATTCAAACCGTCCCGTTGTGTCCACCCATTCTTGTTGCAGAGCTTTATGTGATGTACCCAGAAATCTTACAGAT
>DAOSXZ010000020.1:0-1636 GCA_035380845.1 Bacteroidales bacterium
GTTAGCGGTTCTGCCGGTGGATGTTGCAGCATCTGCCGGCTTTTTTATTCAATTAATATGGTGTTTGTTTGCCTGTTTTTATCCATTTTAAATCCATAAATCTTCTTCATGGTTTTGAGTATGCTTTCCAGCCCGTCATCCTGTCTGAATTTCGCACTGAAGCGGTATTGGGCCAGTTCATCGTTTGTTACCACAATATTGGTCGCATAATAAAGCTGCAGTTTGTCTACGATATCTTTGAAGGGGGTATTGTCAAAAGCGTAAATACCTTCCCGCCACAGAATAAAATCGGGTTCATTGAAAGTGCTGCGTTGCCAGCCTTCACCTCCCCATGCAATGCTTTCATAAGGTCTGATACGTACTGTGGGAAATTCGGCAGCGGGTTTGACCACTTCCAGGGAACCTTCTACAAGAGATGTTACAACATTATGATCTTTGTAGGCAAAAACGTTGAATTTTGTTCCCAGAACACGAATGTCGTATTGTTCCGTGGTTACGATAAAAGGCATGGCCTCATTTTGGGCAACTTCAAAAAAAGCCTCCCCGGTAAGTATGACCCTGCGTTCTTCCCCGGAAAATTTATTGGGATAACGCAATACCGAACTGGCATTCAGATATACTATTGTCCCGTCACTGAGTTTAAACGTTTTGTTTCTGTGAGAAGTAGTGGATACTTCCATCATATAAGCGACAGGTTCTTCGGGAATGTCACGTGTCAGGGGTTGCAACAATCCCCATAAGGCAAAGCCGGCTACAATAACGGCAGCGGCATAACCGGCAAAGCGACTGTAGAATACCCGCAGATTACTCTTTCTCCATAGCAGCAAGCGGGATGTAGCTTTTTCCGTATCACCCGATGCCGGGAAAAGGGAAGTAATTGCCTTGAGATTCTGCATTTTGCAGAATTCTTTCCTGAGCCCGGCATCCTTTTCCACAGCATCCAGCAATTCTTTTCTTTCAGAAGGAGTGAGCTCACCGGCAAAATAACGTTGAAGCATTTCTTCCATGTCGTTTTTTCCTTTTCTGTTAATAGAACGTTTGAAATCAAAAAAACCACCAAACGGGAACAAAAAAAATTACAGAAGATGTTCCAGGTCTTTTCGTAACTTTTTGAGAGCTATGCCCATCTGGTTTTCTACGGTGTTGAGGGAAATACCCAGAATTTCGGCGATTTCCCGGTATTTTTTCCCTTCAACCCGGTTCAATATAAAAACTTCGCGGCATCTGGAAGGTAATTTATCTATGGCCTGCTGTACGGTTTTTTCAATATCATCTCCAGATATCAAACCCGTGTTCAACTGTTCCAGGGCCGAGAGTTTCAATGCCTGTTCTACCCGGTATTCCTGTGCTGTTTTCTGATGACGCAAGTGATCTATACACTTGTTTTTTACCAGGGTATAAAGGTATGAGGATATACTTGTATGGATATGTAACGTGTTATGCTTTTCCCATAGAAAAACAAAAACATTCTGGACAATGTTTTCCGCCGTTTGCACGGACATAACGTATGTTGCAGCAAACCGGCACAAAGGCCGGAAATAGGCTATGTAAATACCGTCAAAACGTTCCCGGGTGAGTTTCTGTTCACTCTTTCCATTGGGGGTCGCCCGATTCATATCGTGCAATTTTCTGTATT
>DAOSXZ010000020.1:1646-18683 GCA_035380845.1 Bacteroidales bacterium
CGGCGCTACGATCCGGGCCCCCAGTGCCAGTACGTTGGCGTTGTTATGTTCCCGCGCAAGCCGGGCTGAATACGGATCACTGCATGAAGCGGCACGTATCCCTTTTACCTTGTTGGCGCTTATGGAAATTCCAATTCCGGTACCGCAAATGACAATGCCTCTTTCGCACACGCCATTGGCAACGGCTTCTCCCACAGCAATGCCATAATCGGGGTAGTCAACACTCTTTCGGCTGTCGGTTCCAAGATCTATTACCCGGTACCCCGATTCAACCAGAAATTCCCTGATGTTTTCTTTCAGCTGGAATGCAGCATGATCGCTTCCAATGGCAATTACTTCCATACTAATAGGTTTATCTTACAAAACTATAATAAAAATTCGTAATTTAGCCGCATTATGAAAACTTACCGTTATGAAGCCCTGATCCTGGCCGTGGCTTTGGTGATCATGGGATTACTATTAAAAAAGGGGCTTGACGGATTCTCCGGAAGGGAACGGACCGTCAATGTAAAGGGACTTTCAGAAATGGAAGTGCCTGCCGACAAGGTCACCTGGCCACTGGTCTTCAAGGAACTGGGCAATGATTTGCAGGATCTTTATGTACGGATCAACCGGAATAACCATGCCGTGATCTCTTTTTTGAAAGACAATGGCATCTCCGATGATGAAATCAGTGTCAATGCCCCCGAGATCATAGATATGAGCGCCGAGCGTTACAGTACGTCACCTCCGCCGTACAGGTACAATGTAACTTCGGTCATTACCGTCAGCTCCGGGAAAGTTGACCTGGTCAGAGACCTTATCAGTGACCAGGGAGAGTTGCTCAAACAGGGCATTGCCATAACCGGAGGCGAATACCGGTACAATACCGTTTATTCGTTCACCGGGCTGAATGCTATCAAACCGCAAATGATCGAAGAGGCAACACGCAACGCACGGACGGCTGCCATCAAGTTTGCCCAGGATTCGGAAAGCAAACTCGGCAAGATCAAAAATGCGTACCAGGGTCAGTTCACCATCACGGACAGAGATGAGAACACGCCTTATATCAAAAAAATTCGCGTTGTGACCACCGTAAATTATTACTTAAAAGACTAAATTCGTTAATGATGAAAAAAACGTTCCTGCTTTTTGTGCTTACCTTGTCCTCTGTTTTTTCACAGGCGCAAATTCTTAATGAAACTGTACTTCAAGAACTCCGCAGCAGCTTTAAAAGGACACCTCAAACCACAGCCATACAGAACATTCTCACAGAGGATGCCAATATTGCCCAAAATGCCATAAACAGGCAGAACCGGGGAAAGATAGACCATTATTTCAAATACAGGGTTGAAGTCAAGGGCATAACCGATCAGGAAAGTTCCGGAAGGTGCTGGATGTTCACCTCTATGAATGCATTGCGTCCGGATGCCCGCGAATTGCTGGGTGCCGATGCTTTTGACTTTTCACACAATTATGTTTATTTCTGGGATATGCTGGAAAAATCCAACCTTTTCCTGGAAAACATAATCCGTACCGCACACAATGATATTAATGACAGGGAAGTGGTACGTTACTTTTCCTCGCCTGTTGGTGACGGCGGTGTCTGGAATTTGTTTTACAACGTAGCGGAAAAATACGGGGTGGTGCCTGAACAGGCTATGCCCGAAACCCGGCATTCAAACAACACAAGGCAGATGGTATCCCTTTTGAATGAAAGATTGCGTGCCGGCGGTTATGCGATCAGGGAAATGGCCGGTCAGGGTGATGCAGAAGACCGGTTAAGAAACCAGAAAAAAGAGATCCTGAAAGACGTTTACCGGGTGCTAGCCCTGTGTCTTGGAGAACCTCCTGCAACATTTTCCTGGCGCTACAAAAACGTTGAAGGGGAAATCGTTTCCATGGAAACCACTCCGCTTGAATTTTACAGAAGCATTATTAAAAGTGATTATTCCCCCCGGAATTATATCATGGTCATGAACGACCCCACCCGGGAATACTACAAGGTTTACGAGATCAAAAATTACAGGAATACCATTGAAGGGATCAACTGGACCTATCTCAACCTTCCAAATGAAGAAATTAAACCGGCTGCGCTGGCTTCGATTAAAGATAATGAACCTATGTACACCTCCTGTGATGTGGGAAAACAACTGGACAGGGAAAATGGTATCCTGGATACGGAAAATTACGATTACCAATCCCTCCTGGGAGTTGATTTGACGATGGACAAAAAAGCACGTATTTTAACCCGGCAAAGCGGATCATCCCATGCCATGTTATTGATTGCCTGTGACACCGATACCAACGAAGTGCCCGTGAAATGGGAATTTGAAAACAGTTGGGGACCTGCCGCGGGAAACAAAGGATACCTGACTTTCACAGATGAATGGTTTGACCAATATATGTTCCGGTTTGTGATTCACCGCAAGTATCTGAGCACAAAAGCCATAAATGCCCTGGACCAGGAACCGGTTTTGTTGCCTGTTTGGGATTATATGTTTTAAAAAATACAATACTATGAGTAAAAGAATTACGGTACAAAGCCCAAAAGCACCCCCGGCACTGGGACCCTATTCCCAGGCGGTTGTTGCCGGAGGTTTTCTCTATATCTCCGGACAACTGGGCATTGATGCTGCTGCCGGATCCCTGGTGGAAACTTCCAAAGAAGCACAGATAGAACAAATTTTCCGGAATGCGGAATACATACTGAAAGAGGCCGGATGCGGTTTTGAAGATGTCGTAAAATGTACCGGATTTTTAGCCGACATGAATGATTTCCCGCTTTTTAATGAAGTCTATTCCAGGTATTTTGACGCTCCGTACCCGGCCCGTTCTGTTTTCGAAGTCTCTGCCCTTCCCAAAAAAGGGGCTGTTGCCGAGTTGGAAATTATTGCCAAAATGACTGATAATCTGTCAATTTGACCGTTCTGCAAGGTTCTTTTTCGGTAGGTATACCTTTTGTATATATTGATGTTGAAAACAAATATATAATCAAAAGGAGGAAATTGTTATGTTACCTACATTAAGAACAACACAAAACTGGTGGCCCTCATTGTTTAATGAATTTTTTGACAATGACGGATACGGAAGAATGGTCGGAAAGACTTCTCCCGCCATCAACGTGATCGAAAACGAAAAAGATTACAAAGTTGAGGTAGCCGCTCCCGGAATGACAAAAAAAGATTTCTGCATCCGGCTGGATCAGGAAAACCGCCTGATCATATGCCTGGAAAAGAAAGAAGACAAATCCAAAGAAGATACGAACGGCAAATACCTCAGACGTGAGTTTTCTTACTCTCACTTTGAGCAGGCGTTCCTGCTGCCCGATGACATCCTGAAGGAAAAAATTGAGGCTTCTATGGATAACGGGGTGCTCAGCATCACCATTCCCAAGGACATGGAATCTCCTGCTGTTCCAAAGGAGTATACCATCGAGATCAAGTGACCGGTGCGTCTGACAAAAAAGAGGGTGACCAAAACTTTTTGGTCACCCTCTTTTTTAATTAAGTACCAGGAAAGTGATCATTGAAAGGTAATACTCCAGACCGTAACTGAAGTGATCTGCCGTACCCTTGATCATGCTGACATTGCCCCCACCTTTTAAGAAGGTTTTATACATAAGATCGGCTATCTCAAAGGGAGCCATATCATCATTTATCGTATGAATTATGGTCATGGGGGCTTTGGGTACCCATTCCCCGATCACTGTGTGAAAGCGCAGGCAGGAGTCAACTTTCCTGATAGATTCATTTTTCTCTTCAGTAAAGAAGTCGGGGTGCATGTAAGTTGTCATGTCGGGCAGGATCATCTGTCTCAGTTCATGTGCAAGGTATTTCCTGCACAGCAGCCAGTCATCCATATTGGAAAGCAGGGGATCTATGAATACTTCTGTATAATCAATGCCCAGATCATACCAATAATCCATGGAAACATACATGTAGGGCACAAAAGGAAAAGTGCAGTGACGTGTCCTGCTAAGAATATCCATGCCCATTCCCAGGTCGTAGACGCCTCCGCCGGGATAGGATTTTTCCACTATGATCCCTGTTTTGTCGTATTTTTCAATATGGCGATGTAATGCGACAACCCCCATTCCTCCCATTGAGTATCCTCCAATGGTCACCTTACGTGGAAAGGACAGGCCTGCCTCCCGGAAATACTCGGCACATGCCAGATGCATATCGTAAGCTACCTGTCCGGTGTTTTCTGTGAAAAGAAAAGGATATTCCGTGCTACTGCTTACGCCGTATCCAATAAGGTCCGGAATAATTACCGTATAACCGAAATAACTAAGGACTCCTTCGAATGTAAGCATCAGTTCAGTTCCGGCAGTCGCTTTGTCAATTTTGGCCGAGGGGAAAAAAAAGAGCAGTCCCCTGGACTCCCTTTCGACAGGCCTCATGATCAGCCCCGAGGCCAATATTTCATTGCCACGGGGATCGGTCGTTTTATAAGAAATGGCTGTACTGCGGACTGTCCCTGAAGTATCAAGCAGCCCGAGTATCCGCAATATATTGTCATATTCTTGCAGATTTTCAACCGGGTAGACACTCATTAAAGAAGCAATTATGTCACTGAAAGTAAACGTATTTTCTTTCAGGACTTCCACAAAATGTTCCGGTTCCCTGAATGGCATGTCCATATGCTTTTCACAGGAAACAAATACAGGTAATGCCAGACAGGCAAACCATAGAACGTTTCTTTTCACGGTGTGAAGATAAAAGAAAACGTTTATTTAAGTATATGATAGAAGATGATTTTCAAATAGTATTCAATACCATAAGTCATATGATCCAGTTTGCCGCTGATCAGTGTGACATTGCCCCCTTTATTCAGAAAGGTTTTAAACATGTGTTCTGCAACCCGGTAGGGGGCCATGTCATCATCTACCGAATGTAGAATGATCATGGGCGCTTTGGGAACCCAGCCTTCGATCACGGAATGGAACCTGGAACAAGAGTCGATCTTGCGAACAGATTCGTTTTTGATGTCCGTGAAAAAATCGGGATGCAGGTAGGCAGTCATGTCAGACGGAATCCTTTTGCGTAATTCATCGGGAAGGTATTTCCTGGCCAGCCAGTCATCCATATTTGATAGCAGCGGATCAATGAATACCTGCGAATAATCAACGCCCAGATTGTACCAATAATCCATAGAAATACACATATAAGGAACAAAGGGAAAGTTGCAGTGTTTGATAGTTGTCAATACGTCCAGTGCCATGCCCAGATCGTAGACTCCTCCCGCCGGATAAGACGCATTGACTATAAGTCCTGTAGTGTCATTTTCCTCTATGAAACGGTGTAGTGCCACCGTCCCCATGCCACCCATGGAGTATCCTCCAATGGTCATGTCTTTGGGTATTGTTATACCGGCAGCACTAAGATATTCTTCAGAAGCAACATACATGTCATAAGCCACACGTCCTGTGTTTTCGGCAAAAAGGAAAGGATATTCGGTATTGCTGCTTATTCCGTAACCTATCAGGTCGGGCACTATGACCGTGTAACCGAAGTAACTGAGAAAACCTTCAAAAGTGAGCATCATTTCACTGGCGGCTGTCGCCTTATCGATCTTGGCCGAGGGGAAAAAGAATAGCAGCCCTTTGGATTCCCTGCCTTCAGGCCGCATGATAATCCCCGAGGCTGTTATTGTGTCTCCCCTGGGGTCTATGGTTTTATAAGCGATAGCTGTACTTAAAGCATTGGTTGTGGTGTCGAGAAAACTTACGATTCGGATCAATTTGTCAAGGTCTTCAGTATCAAGGGCAGGATATACCCTGAACAACGAGGTCTTGATATGATCAAAGGTGAAGATACTGTCTTTCAATACACGGAGAAAGCACAACGGCTCTTTTTCCTCTGAATGATCCCCCCGTTTTTCTGAAGAAAACAAGACAAACGGAACGAGAATTAATGTAAAACAGATGATTATTCTTTTCATGATGTGTAAATTTAGTATTTAATTTGCATTCATGGAAACGTTGAAGCATGAATGCGGCATTGCCATTATTCGTCTGAAGAAGCCTGCCGGTTATTATCTGAATAAATACGGCAGCCGGACCTATGGGCTGCAGAAACTGTTCCTTTTGATGGAAAAACAACACAACAGGGGACAGGAAGGGGCCGGCGTGGCCTGTGTAAACACAAAAGCAGTTCCCGGGGAAGAATACATATTCCGTGACAGGAAAACGGGAAATAATGCCATCAATGAAGTTTTTGATTCCGTGTACGGCATGATCAACGGCAATCGTTCCGAAAACGCCCCTTTTATGGGAGATATGTATATGGGACACCTTCGTTACAGTACCACCGGTAAAAGTGGTCTTGCATACATACATCCGCATTTGAGACGCAGTAACTGGGCTGCCAAAACACTTTTGCTGTGCGGAAATTTCAATATGACAAACATACCCGGGATCTGTCAATCACTCACCTCTGCGGGACAACACCCGCGTTCCATGGCAGATACCCATATTTTACTGGAACAGATGGGGCATCGTTTGGACATGGAAATTGAATACCTGTACAGGGAATTCCATGGGCAGGGATACCGTGCTAAGGAGCTGACTGCTAAGATAGAAGATCAGTTCAACTCTACCGAACTTCTCAAAAAATGTACGGCTTTATGGGACGGAGGATATATAGTGGCCGGTATGACCGGATCCGGAGAAACATTCTGTGTAAGGGATCCGTGGGGCATCCGAACTGCCTTTTATTATCAGGATGCTGAAATTGCCGTGGTTGCGTCTGAACGTCCCGTTATTCAGACTGTCATGAACGTAGATATTGAGGAGATCCGGGAACTGATGCCCGGACAGGCACTCCGGATTTCGCGGGACGGTGAATTCACCTGTTCCCAAATAATGGAACCGTGCAACGTTAACCCTTGTTCTTTTGAAAGGATCTATTTTTCCAGGGGAAGTGATGCGGATATTTACCGTGAACGTAAAGCATTGGGCAGCAATCTGGTTAATCCGGTTTTGGACGCTGTTGACCATGATTTCCGGAATACGGTGTTTTCCTACATTCCCAATACGGCGGAAGCAGCCTATTACGGATTGTTGCAAGGTCTGGAAGAACACCTGAACGGTATCAAGAAAGAAGCCATTCTTTCAGACAGGATCTCTCTTGACAGGGAACAACTGGGAAAGGTACTGTCGTTATCTGTGAGGAGTGAAAAAGTAGCCGTCAAGGATATAAAATTGCGAACTTTTATTGCCGGAGGAAATACACGTGACGATCTGGCTGCACACGTTTACGACGTTACTTACGGGACCATTAACCCGGGAAAAGACAACCTGGTGGTTTTGGATGACAGCATAGTCAGGGGAACCACATTGAAACAGAGTATTCTGAAAATCCTGGACCGGCTGCATCCCAAAAAGATCGTAATTGTCTCTTCTTCTCCGCAGATACGCTATCCTGATTTTTACGGCATTGATATGTCAGGTCTGGGGCAGATCATTGCCTTCCGCGCTGCCATGGAACTGCTGAGGGAAAGAGGTATGGAGGATCTGATAAAAGCGGTATACCGGAAAACCAAAGAGGATTCCGGGAACTCGCTGGTAAATCATGTACGTGAGATTTATGCGCCTTTTACTGCAGCGGATATCTCGGCAAAAATTACCCAAATGTTGACTCCCGCAGGGACCGGGGCACAGGTACAGATTGTTTTCCAAAGCCTGGAGGGACTTCACAAAGCCTGCCCCGGTCATAAGGGAGACTGGTATTTTTCCGGGAATTACCCTACCCCGGGAGGGGTGAAACTTGTCAACAGGGCTTTCGTGGAATATATGGAAAGTGTTGGCAATTAAAGCAGTTTGTTTAGCATATCCGGTATTTGTACAGGTACACTTTTAAGTTGCCTGTATTTTTTCAGCCCTTCTTCCGATAACGAAAAAAACATTTTTCGTTTGTCCCGGTCACATACCGTACGGGTAATCCATTTTTTTGATTCGGCCGATCTCAGGACTTTAGAAGTGTGAGAAGGTGAAAAACCGGTTATTTCAGAAATGTCCGAAGCTGAAAGATGTACCTTGCAATCAGATTCCTTTTCACCCAGGATACAGAGCAGTATGGCTTCGTTCATGGTCATGGAATGTACCTGCACCAGGCTTTTTTCGAATTCATAGAAAGCTTTAAGCACATCTTTCATCAAACAGAGTGAAGTTTCCATTTTGGATTAAATAAACAGGTTTACGTCTGCCTGTACGGCACGGTTCATATAGGAAGCCACACCGCCTATGGTCGCATGGTCAATGAGCTCTTCTTTTTTCACACCCATCACGTCCATGGACATCTGGCAGGCAATGAATTCCACTCCGTTTTCTATGGCTTGTGTACGCAAGTCTTCCAGCGAATCAATGCCGCGAAGTTTCATGATATGGCGCATCATACGTCGTCCCATTCCGAACATATTCATTTTTGAGAGTTTCAGCAAGCCGGAATGTGAAGGTAACATCATGCCGAACATTTTTCCGAAAATATCTTTATTTGTTTTAGGCTTGTTTACTTTCTTAATCACATTCAGCCCCCAGAAAGTAAAGAAAATGCTCACCTTTTCACCGGTAGCCGCAGCTCCGTTTGCCAGTACAAAAGTGGCCAGAGCCTTGTCCAGATCATCACTGAACATGATCAGGGTTTTTCCTTTTCCCCCGGACACAGACGGTGCCGAAGGTGTTTCTTGTTTTTGCTTTTTTTCCACCACGGCGCGGAAAATTCCTTTGCTGTCCGATTGTTCCACCAGAATATTCCCTGTTGTCTGGCACCAGGCCTGAATATCCCTGGCAAATCCCGGATCGGTGGCCTGGATTTCCATTTGTTGTCCCGGTTCCATAGCATCAATACTGTGTTTGATCTTCATGATCGGTCCCGGGCATTGCAAACCTGTGGCGTCTATCTTGAGGATATTGGCGCTTATTGTTGAAGCACTTGATTTAGCTGCCGTCGGCCTGCTAATATCAGTCCGGTCTCCCGAATCATCGTATTGTGAGGAAAAGGCAGGTGTTATGGGGACTGATTTATGTTCAGATTCTGCAGCTGCCTCGTAGGTCTTGTAGCCGCCGCTCAGATTGTAAACATCTTTGAAGCCGTTCTGGATCAATATGTTGGAAGCCAGGTAGCCGCGAAGACCTACCGCGCAGAATACATACAGCGGTTTATCGCGAGGAATTTCATCCAGTCTGTTCCTCAAAGCATCTACAGGAATATTCACCGCTCCTTCTATGGTCCCCAATGCATTTTCTTCAGGAGTCCTTACGTCCAGTTTGAATACTTGTGAGGAATCGGCTTTTTGCATTTTCCTCCAGTACAAGGGTTTCATTTTACCGCTCAGGATATTGGACGCTACATATCCGGCTATGGCCACAGGGTCTTTGGCAGAAGAAAAAGGAGGCGCATAAGCATGTTCAAGCTTTATGAGGTCGTATACGGTGCCGTTTCTCTTTACCATCTGAGCCAGCAGGTCTATCCGTTTGTCAACGCCTTCGTAACCCACTATCTGACCGCCGTACAAACGGCCGTTTTCAGGATCAAAAGCGATTTTAATGCTCATTTGCAGTGCTTTGGGGTAATAGCCTGCATGAGAATTGGAATGAGTAGTAGAAGTCAGGTAAGGTATGTTCAGCTGTTTGAGTTTCTTGCCTGGAAGGCCGGTAGAGGCAACTGTCATGTCAAATACTTTGGCAATGGATGTCCCTATGGATCCTTCATATTTGATCTTATTTCCGAAAACCATATTGTCGGCAACGATCCTTCCCTGCCTGTTTGCCGGACCGGCCAGGTAATTCAGCCAGGGCTGGCCGGATATGGGGTGCGGGTATTCTATGGCATCTCCCACGGCATAAATATCCGGATCCGAAGTCTGCAAGTATTCATTTACGTGGATACCTCCTGCTTTTCCAATCTCAAGACCCGCTTTTTTGGCCAGGGATGTCTCCGGACGTACTCCAATAGACAGGATCACAATATCTGCAATTATCTTGCTGCCGTCAGCCAGTTCCACCTGGATGGCGGGATCTGGTCCTTTCAGGGGGATAAAAGCTTTAACCGCCTGATTCAGGTGCAAGGCAATGTTTTTCTGATAGAGATGCTGGTGTACCAGTCCCGCCATGGAAAAATCGATGGGTGCCATTACCTGCTCGGCCATTTCCACAATTGTTACCTGCGCTCCGGTAGCGTGCAGGTTTTCGGCCATTTCCAGACCGATAAAACCGGCCCCTACAACAACGGCACGGCGAATGGGACGGGATTGAAGGTATTTTTTGATCCGGTCCGTATCATCAACGTTTCTCATGGTGAAGATACCCTCTGAATCGATCCCGGGCAGGGGCGGTTTTACCGGACCTGCGCCCGGAGAAAGCAACAACTTGTCGTAGCTTTCCGTGTATTCTTCTCCTTTTTCATTTCTAACTATAACCTGATGTATATCGGGATTTATGTCAATCACTTCCGAATTGATCCTGATATCCATGTTAAAACGTGTCCCAAAACTTTCCGGAGTCTGTACAAAAAGTTTTGTTCTGTCTTTGATCACATCTCCTATGTAATAGGGCAGGCCGCAATTCGCATATGAAATGTAGTGTCCCTTTTCAAACATGATGATTTCCGCATTTTCATCATTTCTTCGGATCCTGGCTGCAGTTGTAGCACCGCCTGCCACTCCGCCTATAATAAGATGTTTCATAGCTTTTTTTTGTATTTTTATAAATATGAATAGTTTATTTCGTTAATATTTGACAAAGGTAATAATTTCCTATGGAAAATAAAATAGTGTTTCTGACTTTTTTTTGCATGACATGGGCTCTGCTGACAGGCTGTAAAAACACACCCGCTCCTGAACCGTACGGACCTGTTCCTGCACCCGAACAATTGGAATGGCAAAAGATGGAATATTACATGTTCATCCATTTTGGACCCAATACTTTTACCGACATGGAATGGGGCACGGGAGGGGAAGATCCCGGCGTTTTCAATCCCGCGGCCCTGGATTGCCGGCAATGGGCTTCAACGGCCCGCCAGGCAGGAATGAAAGGGATCATAATAACGGCAAAGCATCACGACGGATTTTGTCTATGGCCCAGTAAATTCAGTACGCATACTGTCCGTGAAAGCCCGTGGAAGGAAGGAAAAGGCGATGTTCTTGCTGAACTTTCACAGGCATGCCGGGAATATGATCTGAAATTTGGGGTATATCTTTCTCCCTGGGACAGGAACCATCCATCTTACGGAACGGAACAATACAACCAGGTCTTTGCCAATACGCTTGCCGAGGTGCTTTCATCCTACGGCCCCGTATTTGAGCAATGGTTTGACGGGGCGTGCGGCAATGAAACAGAAGCTCCTTATGACTGGGCGCTTTTTCACAATACGGTACGTGAATACCAAAAACATGCTGTAATATTCAGCGATGTGGGACCCGGCTGCCGCTGGGTGGGCAACGAACGTGGCATGGCCGGAGAAACCAACTGGTCCCGCCTGGATACTGCCGGGTTTACTCCCGGCAAAAATGCACCGCCTGCGGAAGTGTTGAATTCCGGAAACCGTTCCGGGAAGTTTTGGATACCTGCCGAGGCTGATGTTTCCCTCCGGCCGGGGTGGTTTTACAGCTCTTCAACGGACAGCAGTCTGAAGACCGTAGACGAATTGATGGAGATATACCTGGGATCGGTGGGGCGGAATGCCAACTTGTTGTTGAATGTGCCTCCGGACCGGACCGGCCGTATTCCCCACGGCGACTCCCTCAGACTCATGGAATTCAAAAAAAAGCGAATGGCACTGTTTGCAAAAAATATTGCAGAATCTGCCCAAATAGAAGCATCTTCTGTGAGAGCCGGAAATTCACGGCGTTTCGGCCCCGCCAATATTACTGACAAATCTTATGATACCTATTGGACTCCGGAAGAAGAAAAGGTTGCTGCTTCGTTTACCATAACACTGGACCGGGAAGAAACGTTCAGCATGATCCTTCTGCAGGAATATATTCCGTTAGGTCAACGGGTAGCCCGTTTTATGGTGGAATGTATAAACACTTCTGACGGTCTCTGGCAACCCATTGCACAAGGAACCACTATTGGTTACAAAAGGATATTGACGTTTTCACCCGTGACTTCATCTGTGATCCGGGTCAGTATACTGGAAGCCGGCGCCCCGCCTTTGATCAATTGTATAGAATTGTACTAAAAAGACTACAAAAACATTAAAAAATGAGTATTTTTGATACCAGAAATGAATAAACTGGCCAAATACATCATTGCAACGGCCGTCCTGGCCATTATTGGATTTCTGTTATGGTACTTCAGGAGCATCATTTCCTATATCCTTATAGCCGCTTTGTTGTCATTGATCGGAAGCCCTTTGGTAAGGCAGATGTCTCGTCTTAAGATAAAAAAGTGGAGAATGCCCAAAGCACTATCATCCCTGTTGGTATTGTTATTAATGCTGGGTGTGGTTGTCCTGGTTTTTTATTTCATGACCCCGTTGGTCAGCGGGATTATATCCAGACTGGATTCTCTGAAGGTTCAAGATATTTCAGCCATGATCTCTGAACCTCTGAGCCAGGTTAATGATCTGATGCACCGGTATTTTCCCCGTATAGATCCTGCAGTTACCATTGAATCCCTGCTTTGGACCGAATTAAACAAAATCCTTCATCCCGAGATCCTGACCCGTTTTTTTGGATCTGTTGCCTCTTTCCTGATGAACTTTGGGGTGGGCCTGTTTTCCGTGATATTCATTACTTTCTTTTTCCTCAAGGAAGAAAATATGTTCGGAGATATGCTCAGGGCTATAGTACCTGTGAAATACGAAGAAAAAGTATCTCATGCGCTTAAAGCTTCCAACGAATTATTATTCAGGTATTTTGTGGGAATTCTGATACAAGTTGTGGTGATGACGCTTTTGATTTCTACCGGGCTTCATTTCATTGTCAGGATAGAATATCAGATGGCATTGGTTCTGGGTCTTGTATTCGGGATCTTTAACATCGTGCCGTATGTGGGACCGCTGCTGGCAGGTACACTGGGTGTGATCCTGGGGGTTGCCACATCTTACGGAACTTCAGGTTATCCAGGGTTGTTATTGTTTGTAGCAGCAATGGTAGCCGTATACGTTGGGGTAAATATGCTGGATACATACCTGATCCAACCACTGATCTATTCCAGCAGTGTGAAAGCGCATCCCCTGGAAATCTTCCTGGTCATATTGATATCAGGCTTCCTGGGAGGGGCAGTGGGAATGCTGGTGGCAATCCCGGCCTATACCGTTCTGCGTGTTTTTGCCAGTGAGTTTCTTTCCCGTTTCAAGATTGTGCAGCGTTTAACTGTCAAAAATTCTGATCATGCAATTTGAAACATCTCAGGTACTGATTGCTTTTACACTTACTCTTTTTGCGGGTTTGGCTACCGGAATCGGATCGTTGGTCGCTTTGATGACCAAAAGAACGGATACGCGGTTTCTATCCCTGACACTCGGTTTTTCGGCCGGTGTAATGATCTATATATCTTTTATGGAGCTTGTTCCCGAGGCCGGGAAGATGCTGAGTGATTTGCAATTGGTGCTGTCTTTTTTCGGAGGCATAGCGTTGATTGCCATCATTGACTTTTTGATTCCCGAGGATGAAAATCCGCACGAGATCCATCTTGCCGAGGATATGGAAAAAAACAGCCGTTTGAAACGTATGGGAATCATGATCGCTTTAAGTATTGCCATCCATAATTTCCCGGAGGGCGTAGCTGCGTTTATGTCCGGAATAAACAGCCTGGATGTGGGAATTCCCATAGCCCTGGCTATTGCTATCCACAACATTCCTGAAGGCATTGCCGTTTCTGTCCCCATTTATCATTCAACGGGAAGCCGGAAGAAGGCTTTCTGGTATTCATTCCTTTCGGGACTGGCTGAACCTGTGGGAGCCCTGGTGGCATTCCTGATCCTGTTGCCGTTCTGGAATCCGCTTTTGGAAGGAATGGTTCTGGCAGCTGTCTCGGGTATTATGGTGTACATATCCATTGACGAATTATTGCCTGGAGCGGAACGATTTGGAAGACACCATCTATCCATATTAGGATTTATAGGTGGGATGGCTGTAATGGCTGTTAGTTTACTGATTGCTTGAATTTTATTAGCTTTGTATATATGAACCTCAATATTCTGAACGAGATCCCGCCACTTTCCGATAAAGATTGTTTTCACGTTGTTGAGCGTTACAAAACGGAATTTACTTATCCGTTACACCAGCACAGGGAATTTGAGATTAATTTTATTGAACACGGCAGAGGTCTTAAAAGAACAGTAGGGGACAATATTCAATATACCGGGGAATATGATCTGATCCTGATATCAGGGGAACGTCTTGAGCATGTATGGGAACAGGGGGATTGCACTTCCCCTCTGGTCCGGGAAATTACCATTCAGTTTTCCCCGGATCTGTTGTCTGCCGGTTTGTTGGAAAAGAACCAGTTCAACACCATTCGAAAAATGCTGATAAAAGCAGAACATGGTATCTCTTTTCAGTTGAATACCATCATGCGCGTATACAACCTGATTGATACAATTGCCAAAGAAGAAAAAGGTTTTGAACAATTTCTGAGACTTCTTAAATTGTTACATGAGTTATCAAAAGCTGAAAACAGCATCAGTCTGGCAAGCAGCTCATTTGCCCATGCGGAAAGAAATACGGAAAGCCGCAGGGTATGTAAGGTGAAAGATTACATCAATCAGAACTATACCAAGGAACTTAGTTTAAATTATTTATCCCAGATGGTTGGAATGTCTCCTGTGGCGTTCAGCCGTTTTTTTAAATTGCGGACGGGTAAAACACTGTCCGATTACATTATTGATATAAGGTTAGGCTATGCGTCCCGAATGCTGGTAGATACTAACAAGACGATCTCCGAGATCTGTTTTGAATGTGGTTTCAACAACCTTTCCAATTTTAACAGGATCTTCAAGAAAAAGAGGAATATGACGCCCAAATTATTCAGGGCCCATTACCGGAAGAACAAATCAACGATATAAACGAAGCTGCCGGTAATGTGAATTTCACGTTTCCTTCACGTGCCTGTGTCCTTCCTATCTCTTTCATCCCGTCTTGCACATTGGTTGCATAAAGTACAATCTCTCCCTCAGGTATTCCTTTTAACGTGACTTCCCTTGCGGCTCCGTTGTTTACCATATGTATGGCAAAGCTCCCGTTTGAGGGATTGCCGAATGCTGCACAATTGATCAGCTCCGTGTCGCAGGTTACGGGTACGGAAAAAACACCTTTGGGTGTGGATGCCAGTTGTTTAAGGTTCCAGAAACGCTGTGTTGGATGCAACAGCCCTTCTGATCCGTAAATGCCTCCACCCCAGAGTAACGAATAATCGGAGGTAAGTTGCCATTGCAGTATGGACAAAGGTTCGCAAAGGGCACATATCCGGATGTACAGATTGATTTCGTAAAACGCGAAGGCAGACTCGGCAAAAATTTGGGGATAACGATGTGCGGCGGCGTCGGTGCTGCCTTCACCAACGATCAGGGGGATATTCAGTTTGCGGGCGGCACCTGCCCATTTTTTCAAGGTGGCATCGTCGCAGCCCCTCCATGAATGGAAGGACACGGCGGCGATGTATTTATGCGTAGCGGGGTCTTCCATAGCGGGCACAATGAAATCATATGTGGTGGCATCCGAGTTGTCTCCCAGCAGGATTTTTGTGGCAAGGTTCCTTTGTGCCAGGACCGCCCCCATTTCCTTGATAAAGGCTGCGTGTTCCCTGGGTGTATGATGGACATCTATCCCCAGGTCCGACTCATTGAAGGAAAAGGCAAAGGCTTCCACCCCGTAATGGGTTTTTAAATATACCAGGTAATCTGCCAGGGAATGGTAAATGGCTTCTCTTTTCTCCGGATCCAAGCGGTAAGCCCTTACGCCGCCGCCCCGGCTCCAATAGTCACGAATATCACCTTCCACAGCCCAGGCGGGAGGGAACCATGCACTTACTATGACAGGCATGCCCCGGGCTGCAAGACGCCGGGCCATTTCCATAGCATCTTTTACGCGCTGGTCAGGAACGGGGGGCTGATCTTCAAAGGGTTGCCAGTTAGCCCAGGGCATTTCCACACGTCCCCAGGCGACACGCATATTATCCAGACAGTAGTCTATGACTTTGGGGTCCATTTGAGGATTTTGCAAACGAAAATTTCCTCCAAAACCATCAAAACGTCTTCCCGGCCGTGAAAAATCGGCTTGAATGACAGCCGGTGTATTGTCTATGGGGCCTTCGGCCAGGATGGTAAAATCAAGAGTTGCATCCGTTCCTTTTTTTAAACGGCTGAATAACGGAATGTAACAGATTCCGTCTTTTTCCCTTACCTGAAATTTTCGGGAGAAAGTCAGGGTAAGTTTGACCTTGTTGTTCTCCAGGATGATGGTTTTTCCGGTTTTTCTGATTGTGCTGTTATTAAGGAGAAGGGCAAAAAAAGCGTTCCGATCTGTTTCTGTGGTGTCGGAAAATGCACATACAGTGACTTCAGCCGTTCCCAGTTTTGTATCTGTGACTGTCTGCTCAAACCGTACTCCCTGGAAATCCGTAATCACCTGTTGGGTCAGTCCGTCGCGGTGATATTGCGGCCTTCTTTGCCTTTCTTTACCGGTAAAGGAAGGATTTTCCAGATCATTGCCCGCAACGGCCAGATAAGATTCAAATTCCATCAGGTGACCTTCAATACGGATACCGGTAATATTGCCCCAGGCCATAACCTCTGTCTGTGCCTGCAACGTGTGGGAAAATGGGAGTATTAACAGGATAAGGGCAGCCAATGATTTTTTCATGGGGATTTACTTCTTAAAGACTTTGTAAGTATGCGGTTCCAGTGTAAAAGTACATTTATGATCTTGTACTTTAAAAACTGTGTTCCCGGTTAATTCCGTTAAGGAATTTTCCGGAGTGGATAATACCACAGTTACCTGAGTGGGCTCATCCAGGAAAGACTCAACAATGAATGTTCCGTTGTCGTATACGAATAACCCGATCTTTGCAGGGCCTTCAACGCGTACGTCCAGGTCCCGGCTCATGAA
>DAOSXZ010000021.1:0-16383 GCA_035380845.1 Bacteroidales bacterium
GCTGCGTGTTGAGGTTTCATCTTTTTATACCGTTAAGCAAAGATAATGCTTTTTAATGAAAAAAAAAGAGGTCTAAACGACCTCTTTTACGTGTTCTTTTCCCACTTCTATCGCTTTTTCGTTGAGCGGGATCAGGTGATGGTGCCTTTCCGGCAATGACTTTTTCAGGCCTTTCAGCACATTCTCTTTATCCAGTATAGGTTTTAGTTTCAGGTAAGCACCCAGAACCATCATGTTAAAGGATCTGGACATTTCCATACGGTTGGCCAGGTCGGTTGCCGCTATGGAATATACCTTTATATCTTTTCGGGTAGGGTGACGCGAAATTCCGTTGGGATCGTAAAGTAAAAGACCTCCTTTCCGGATCATCGGTTCGAATTTATCCATTGACTGCTGATTCAACACAATGGCTGTATCACACCATTGTAAAATGGGTGAGCTTATTCGTTTGTCACTTATTATTACGGTTACGTTGGCTGTTCCTCCCCTCATTTCAGGACCGTATGAAGGCATCCAAGTGACTTCCTTGTCCTGCATTATTCCTGAATAGGCAAGTATCTTGCCCATAGAGAGGACTCCCTGTCCTCCGAAACCGGCTATAATCAATTCTTCTTTCATAATTATCTGTCTTTTATATCTCCCAGGGGATAAAACGGGAACATGTTATCTTCCATCCATTTATTGGCTTCTACAGGTGGCATCTTCCAGTTGGAATTGCAGGCAGCTACTATTTCAACAAAAGAAGTACCTTTTTTCTGTGCCGAGTTTTCAAAAGCTTTCCGGATGGCCTTTTTTGTTTTCCTTACGTTGGCAGGATTCTGGACAGCCTGGCGTGTAACATAGCAGGTACCTTCCAGCTGAGCCACCAACTCGGTGATTTTAAGCGG
This sequence comes from Bacteroidales bacterium, assembly GCA_035380845.1. Lineage (GTDB taxonomy): Bacteria > Bacteroidota > Bacteroidia > Bacteroidales > UBA932 > DMER64. Next base: position 888 of record DAOSXZ010000021.1, read on the forward strand.
GTATCCGTTCAACTCGGCTTTTCTTCCATAAGGTGTCGTGGCCGTTACCATATCCAGCAGGGTGGTCGGGGCCATTTGTCCTCCGGTCATTCCGTAAATGGCATTGTTGATGAAGATCACGACAATATTCTCGCCACGGTTGCATGCGTGAATGATTTCCGCAGTTCCGATGGATGCCAGGTCTCCGTCTCCCTGGTAGGAAAATACATATTTATCCGGGTAAAGCCTTTTGGTAGCCGTCGCCAGCGCGGGAGCCCTTCCGTGGGCAGCCTGCTGCCAGTCAATATCCAGGTACTTGTAGGCGAAAACAGCACATCCTACGGGTGATATTCCTATGGTTTTGTCCTGAATGTCCATCTCTTCAATCACCTCGGCCAGTAATTTATGCACCACTCCGTGGCTGCATCCGGGGCAATAGTGCATCACCGTATCTGTAAGCACTTTGCTTTTTTGGTATACCAGATTTTCAGGTTTGATTATTTCGTTCATATCCATAATGATCTTCAATTAAAGGTTGAATTTTTCGGCAAAAGCGTTGAATACTTCTTCCGGAGAGAAAATGGAACCTCCCATACGTCCGTAAAACTCTACGGGAACCGCTCCGTTGACTGCCAGCCTTACGTCTTCTACCATTTGTCCGGAATTGAGTTCTACTGACATGATGCCTTTTAATTGGGGCAACATCTCCTGAATTACGGGGGTCGGGTAGGGGAACAGGGTTATGGGCCTTAGCAGTCCCAGGCGGATTCCTTTTTCACGGGCAATTTCCACGGTGCCTTCGCAAATCCGGGATGAACTGCCAAAGGCCACCATGAGGTATTCTGCATCGTCACACAGGGTTTTTTCAAAGCGGATCTCATTTTCCTGGATGGTCCTGTATTTTTCCTGCAGCCTGAGGTTGATCGCTTCCATTTCCGAAGCTGCCAGTGACAGTGACGAAATAATATTCCCTTTCCTGTTTGCCGGTTTGCCCACTGTTGCCCAATGGCCGTATTTTTCTGCGATTTCCTTATCTGTCAGTCGTTTAACCGGGTCTCGCATTTCTACCTTTTCCATCATTTGTCCTATAGCTCCGTCAGACAGGATCATGGTGGGAATACGGTACTTGAAAGCCAGTTCAAAGCCGAGTCCCACAAAATCGTACATTTCCTGTACAGAAGCGGGTGCCAGTACGATGATCTTGTAATCACCGTGTCCGCCGCCTTTGACAGCCTGAAAATAATCTCCCTGGGCAGGTTGTATGGTGCCAAGGCCGGGACCGCCGCGAATTACATTGACAACCAGGCATGGAAGTTCTGCACCGGCCATATAGGATATTCCTTCACACATCAGGCTGATGCCCGGACTGGAAGAAGACGTCATGACTTTCTTTCCGCAGCAGGCACCTCCGTATAGCATGTTGATGGATGATGTTTCGCTTTCAGCCTGAAGGACTACCATGCCGGTAGTTTCCCATGGCATCTCTTCCATCAGTGTCTCCATCACTTCGCTTTGGGGGGTAATGGGATAACCGAAGTACCCGTCCGCACCGTAACGGATAGCGGCCAGGGCAATGGCTTCATTCCCTTTCTTCAATAATTTTTCTGCCATAGTATTACTTTTGTTAAATTTTAACTTTGTAAACAGTTATTACCGTGTCCGGACAAACTATTGCGCAATTCCCGCAACCTATGCATTTATCCGGATTTTCCATGTAGGCAAAGGGATATCCCTTACCGTTGACTTTTTTGGACAGGGCGATGGTTTGTGTAGGACAATTGACCACACAAACGCCACATCCCTTACATTTTTCTGTGTCTACTACAATAGCTCCTTTGAATGCCATATTATTTTATAATTATTAGTTGATTGCTCAAAAATCTTACAAATGTATAGTAAAAATTTAAATTTCCTTACATTTTATCGGCTAAAATACATAAATCCTTTGGAAATACCTTCCAGGATCCGGTCCAGACTCAGTAGTATAGCCAATATTAGCAGCGGAATCAGAATAATCATGACCTGCAAGTGTGCAGGCAAATTTTTAAACCATGCTGCCAGCCGTCTGATCATGTTTTTGAAATTCGTATCCGGGCGTCAACGGCAGTCACATTTTGCGACGTGCCCAAAAGCGGATTCAGGTCCATTTCGGCAATTTCCGGAGCACAGGTACACAATGCAGAAATCTTTAGAATGGCCTCTGTGAACAATTCTTCGTTCACGCCTTCCTGCCCCCTGACTCCGCGGATGAGGCCGTAACCTTTCAGGTTCTGTATCATTTTCCGGGCTTCTTCCCGGGAAACGGGACTTAAACCGGTGCTGATATCGCGCAGTACTTCCACAAATATTCCACCCAGGCCGCATACTACGGTATGTCCGAAAGAAGGTTCTTTTTTTGCACCAATAAAAAGTTCCCTGCCACTAAGCATGGATTGAAGCAGTATGGAAGTAGTATCCTTAATGGTCATCATTTCCCTGAAATTGGCCAGAAGCGTCTTTTTGTCTGTTATATTTAGCCGTACACCTCCCACATCCGATTTGTGAACGGGGCCGACCACTTTCATTGCCAGCGGGTAACCCACTTGCTCTGCGGCTTTTAGCAAATCCTTTTCATTGTCTGCAGTGGCTTCTCCGGCCCGTGATATACCGGCTGCATCCAATAGTGCACTGACCTGGTTTGGAGATAAATATCCGTCCCGGGCATTTTCAATGATGGTGCGGATGGATTTTTTATCAATCCCGGGAACTTCTGTTTCTTCGGGAACCGGACCGGGCGTATTCAGAACTCTTGCCAATGCAGATCCAAAAACAACTTCATCCGGGAAATAGAGTCTTCCCTTTTTTTGGAATTCCAGGATCTCTTCCCGGACGTTCAATGCGGAAGGAAATATGGGATATACGGGTTTTGTACATTCGGTCATTTTTTTATCCAGCAAATCGTATACGTCATACACGGGCGTCAGTCCCGGTGATCCGAATATCACAGCCATTCCGTCCATACCGGGACACTCATATTCCACAAAATCGATGATGTTTCCCAATTGGCTGGCCGTTCCGGTAGCAAGAAAATCTATGGGATTGGCTACAGAAGATCCGGGGAACAGCTTTTTCATCAGTTCCTTGCCTTTTTCGGTATCTATGGGGGGGACATTTATCTTATTTTCTGAAAGTACATCGGTCAGCATTACGGCCGGGCCGCCCGCATGGGTAATGACACACATGTTTTTCCCTTTGGGGACACCTTTCAATAAAATACACGCTACGGTCAATAACTGGTTCCTGCCGTTGCAACGTATAATCCCTGCTTTTTCAAAAAGTGCGTTGACCGCAGTATCCGGACTTGCCAGGGCTCCTGTATGTGAAGATGCGGCCCGGCTTCCAGCCTCTGAAGATCCGGCTTTAATAGCAGCAATACGGGCTCCTTTACGGTACAGGGAAGCGCTATGTTTCCATAATTTCAGGGGGTTCTTGATGCTTTCGGCATAGATGAGTTTAACCGGGGCACTTTTCTCCGGCACATAACTTTGATCCAGAAATTCCAGAACTTCTTCCACACCAATTTGAGCCGAGTTGCCTACAGAGAAAACATTGGCAAAGGGAATACCCAGCTGTACGGCTGCATCAATTATGAATAATGCCGTGGCCCCGGATCCGGAAATCAGGTCTATGCTGTCGGGGACAAACCGGGGAATGGGAGAGGTGAAAACACCGGCATAATGTTCGTTCATGTAGCCTACGCAATTGGGACCTATCAATGTAGCTCCGTATTGGTCGGCTATCCGGCGTATTTTCTTTTCAAGTTCCGCTCCTTCCGGGCTTTCTTCAGAAAAACCTGCCGAAAAAATGATAATTCCTTTTGTCTGTTTGGCCGAACAAAGCACTTCCACGGTATGCAGGCAAAAGGCTGCAGGGATGGCAAGTATGGCTACATCTGCCAGGGGTACGTCTTCCACTTTACGAAAGGAGTGAAGACCTTGTATGGTGTCTGCTTTGGGATTGACAACATAAAGGCTGCCTGGATAACCGGTGTCTTTTAAATTTTTTAAAACTTTACCTCCGGGTTTCTGGAAGTCATCGGAACCTCCAACCACAACTATGCTTTTAGGATTCAGGAATTCTTTAGTAATCATCAAAATTGCTCGTTTATCTTACAAAGGTAGTAATTTGTTTGCCAATTTATCTAAATTTGTACCCTCATTAAACAAGGGTGACATGATTATAATTGCTGACAGCGGATCCACAAAAGTAGCCTGGAGAATTCTTCATAAAGACGGCACTGTCCAGGCCATTCAGACCATTGGGATAAATCCTTTTTTTGTATCGGAAGAAGACATTTACCGGACTCTGGAATACAGTCTCAAGCCTGGTATTAAAGGAAATGTGGAACAAGTATTCTTTTACGGTGCCGGAGTGGCAGGTAAAGATAAAATTGATATCCTTACGCGATGTTTTGAGCGAGCGTTCCCGGGATGTGAGGTCGAGGCAAACTCGGATCTTTTGGCTGCAGCGCGTTGTTTATGTGGCCACGAAAAAGGTATAGCGGCCATTTTGGGAACGGGAGCCAATACGTGTTTTTACGATGGCAAAAAAATTGCAGACAACGTTCCGGCTTGCGGATACATTTTGGGCGATGAAGGAGGAGGGGCAGTGCTCGGCAAAAAATTTGTCTCGGACTATTTAAAAAGAATGTTGCCGGAAGACCTCCGTGACGCTTTTGAGAAACAATACAAACTAGGGCTTTTGGACATTATAGAGAAAGTTTACAGACAACCTATGCCTAACCGTTTTCTGGCTTCTTTTACCTTGTTTCTGGGAGAACATCATACCCATCCCTACATCCGGGAATTTTTGGCAAAAGCTTTTGATGAATTCTTTATGCGCAACATAGTACATTACGATTATAAAACGTATCCCGTGAATATAGTAGGCTCGGTAGCCTTTTATTTCAAGGATCATGTGGAAGCCGCTGCTGCCCGTAACGGGATGAGAATCGGAAAAATTGTCCGTACGCCTGTAGAAGGATTGGTTTCCTATCACAAGGATTTGATCAGTAAACAGAAATGATACAAAATATCACTGAACAGGCGTCCCGCTACGAACGCCTGGAAAAAATGCCCGTAAGGGAATTGCTGGAGAACATTAACAGGGAAGATCAAACGGTTCCGCAGGCCGTAAAACCATGTATCCCCGATATTGAAAGACTGGTGGAAGGTATAGTGCCCCGCATGCAGGAGGGGGGGCGGCTTTTTTACATTGGAGCCGGAACCAGCGGACGGCTGGGAATACTTGATGCATCCGAAATTCCTCCTACTTTCGGGGCTCCTTACGACCTGGTTATTGGACTTATTGCAGGGGGAGATATTGCCATCCGCCGTGCCGTTGAACAGGCAGAAGACAGCCTGGAAGCAGGATGGGAAGAATTGGTTTCTCATCATATAGGAGTGAACGACGTTTTGGTAGGGATAGCTGCCTCCGGAACGACGCCATATGTCATTGGGGCATTGCGAAACGCCCGCAGGCAGGGATTGTTGACGGCGTGCATCACATGCAATCCCGGTTCGCCTGTAACTCAGGAAGCCGAGATACCTATAGTTGCCGTGGTAGGACCCGAGTTTGTTACCGGGTCAACCCGTATGAAATCCGGCACGGCCCAAAAATTAATCCTGAATATGATTTCCACAGCCGTCATGATACGTATGGGACGTGTTTCCGGCAACAAAATGGTGGATATGCAGTTAACAAATGCAAAACTGGTAGACAGGGGCACAAAAATGATCATGGATGATACAGGTATAACGGATTACCGGGAAGCACGCGCCCTTTTAATGAAATACGGAAAGGTTCGTAAAGCTGTAGAAGCCTTCAAAAAAGAAGAGGATGTTTGAACCCCGTTACAATTCTGAGTTACTGCAAAAAGCTGTGGATGCCTTTTCCCGGCTCCCGGGGATCGGCCCTAAATCGGCTCTGAGGCATGCGTTGTATTTGCTGCGTCAGCCGGTTGAAGAAGCTGACAGCCTGGCAGAAGCCGTTGCCGATTTGCGGCACCGGGTAGTATATTGTTCTCAATGCAGGATGATATCGGACGCACCTGTATGTCCGGTGTGTTCGGATCCCAAACGGGACAAAGGAATCATCTGTGTGGTTGAGAATGTCAGGGATGTTATGAGCATAGAGCATACCGGCCGTTATAAAGGTCTCTACCACGTACTGGGGGGTATCATATCTCCCATTGACGGTATAGGTCCTGCCGATCTTGCGGTGGAGCCTCTTTTGGAAAGACTGAAAAAAGGAAACGTCCGGGAAGTGATACTGGCTTTAAGCACGACTATGGAAGGAGAAACCACGTGCTTTTATTTATACAAAAAAATGGCCCCTTCTCATCTGAAAATTACTACTATAGCACGTGGGGTGGGCTTTGGAGATCAGCTGGAATATACCGATGAACTGACATTGGGAAGATCCATCGAAAACAGACAACTCTTTAAACCTGAATAACCAATTAGTTACCTATGGAACATACTTTTCCCCTTTCCTGGCTGTTGATAGCTTTTGCAGTGTATACAGCCCTGTTATTCCTTGTATCCTGGATTACCTCAAGAAAAGCCGACAGCAATTCCTATTTCCTGGGCAATAAAAAGTCTCCCTGGCCCATTGTGGCATACGGCATGATTGGAACGTCCATAAGCGGTGTTACTTTCATTTCCGTCCCCGGCAATGTAATGAATGAAAATTTTTACTATATGCCGCTTGTGCTGGGCTTTGTGATTGGTTACGTGGTTATTGCCAAAGTATTGCTGCCCTTGTATTACAAAATGAACGTCACTTCCATCTATTCATACCTGGAAAGCCGGTTCGGGTTCAGTACGTACAAAACGGGAGCAGCCGTTTTTATGGTATCGCGTGTATTGGGTGCTGCCGTAAGAATATTTATGGTAGTGCTTGTCTTGCACACGTTCCTGCCTCCCGGATCTGTTCCTTTCTGGATTGTGGCTGCAGTATTTATGTTTCTCATTTTTCTATACACATTCAAAGGGGGGGTGAAAACCATTATATGGACCGATGTGTTGCAAACAACCTTTATGCTGCTGGCTGTTATCCTTACGGTTATTTCTATTTCTAACCGGATGGACTGGAATTTGGGAGAAATGGCAAAAGCAGTGACCGCAACCGATTATTCCAGTTGGTTCAACTGGGATTGGAGTGCTTCCAACAATGCCATTAAACAATTTATAAGCGGAATATTCATTACCATTGTAATGACGGGTCTGGATCAGGAGATGATGCAGAAGAACCTGTCCTGTAAAAACATCAAATCGGCACAAAAGAATATATACTCAACCAGCATTATTCTTGTTATAGTCAATATACTTTTCCTTTTTTTGGGAGCTGTAATGGCCATATATGTAAACCAAAGACTGGGCGGTATGGAAGGCATCGGATTGGCAGATGCCGCCGGGGTATTCACCAAGGCACAGACAGACAAGCTCTTTCCCGTTATCGCATCCCAATACCTGGGATTGGGCGTAGGTTTGTTCTTCATTATAGGATTGATCTCCGCTTCCTACCCAAGTGCAGGAGGGGCATTAACATCCCTGACCACTTCATTTTGTATAGATTTCCTGGGATTTAACAAGAGGGATGATATTGTACAGGCACAGAAAGACAGGATACGCAAGATCACACACGCATCGTTTGCGGTTCTCTTTTTCTTCATTATTCTGATCCTGTATGTAGTAAACAATCAGGCTATCATAAACCTGGTGTACCTGCTTGCAGCGTACACTTACGGACCCCTGTTGGGCTTCTTTTTCTTTGGGATCCTGACAAAATACCGTGTCCGTGACCGTGTTGCGCCCTATATTGCTGTGGCCTCACCGGTTTTGTGTTATCTTGCAGATATAGCACTGAAGACCTGGTTTGATTTTGGTTTGGGTTTCACCGTATTAATTGTCAATGGTTTGCTTACATTTTTTGGAATGTGGATCTTCCGTGAAAAATCAACCCGGATAGCAAACTGATGTTTGTTTGAAAAAAAAAGTTACATTTGCAAAAATTATTCTGACAGAGCAAATGCCGGACGGTTAAATAACCATATAATCCCTCGTTAGCAAGGACTTAAAAACATGGGTATGCAAATAGATATGAAACATACAGGAAGTTCATGGGCCTGCTGGCGAATTGCTCATAAAGTACGATCAAAACCGCGAAGTAGAAGGTAAACGTTTGCAACCGAATGTTTCACCTTTCAATCTTCGTATCATGATCGAAATATTTTACAAATCAAAAGGACAAGTCTTAAGCGACACTGAAGTAAAGATCCTGGATAAACTGGGATTGGATGATGTTTTATGGATTGATTTGCACGATCCTACGGGAGAAGAAAAAAGAGCGGCCGAAGAATTTCTGGACACAACGCTGCAAAGCAGGGCGCAGGCAGAAGAAATTGAATCTTCGTCCAGGTATTTCGAAACAGAAACTACCATATTTGCCAACACCAATTTTTTAATTCCCGGGCCGGACGATTATTCATCGGAACCTGTTTCGTTCATTATTTCTGAAAGTATTCTGGTCACATTGCGTCATACACCTCTCAGGACATTGTCCGAGGTCCAACGAAAGCTTTTGAACAATTACAGGCTTTTTCCCACCGGGTATCATATTATGGTAAGTATCCTGGAAAACAGGATTGATGTGGATGCAGACCTGGTTGAAATCCTTTCAAAGGAAATTTCGCAACTTTCCAGGCGTATAGATCTGGGAGAGTCCATGGGGGAGAATTTCCTGTTGGATGTGAATCAGTTACAGGAAAACACCATGGTAATTCGCGCCAATGGTGTGGATAAGCAAAGGGTATTGTCCGGAATCCTTAAAAGCGACAAATTTCCAAGGGATGTCTATTCCAAACTGGAGGTCTTGAACAAAGATGTTGATTCATTGATCCATCATGCCAATTTCAGTTTTGAACGTTTGGAATACCTGCAAAATACTGCATTGGGTCTTATCAATCTGGAACAGAATAAACTGATGCGGGTGTTTACATTCGTATCCCTGTTGTTGATGCCGCCCACTCTAATTGCCAGTATTTACGGGATGAATGTGAAGTTACCCATGATTTCTGAGCATAAATGGTGGGATTTTGCCCTGCTTCTTTTTTTAATGTTGTTGACCGTTGTAATGGCCATATGGTTGTTCAAAAAACGAAAAATGATCAAATGAGACCCGGATTGAAAATTAGTGAAAGAGTTGCGTTTTTAAGAGAAAAATCATACCTGACTGAACCATCTTTGAGTATTGAAAGAGCACGTATACTCACTGATTTTTACAGGAAAAACGAAGGCAAACACCCGGTGCCTGTAATGAGAGCGCTGTCTTTCAGGGAACTATGTCAAAAACAGTCCATATATATCGGGGACGGGGAGCTTATTGTGGGGGAACGCGGACCGCGGCCTAAAGCCGTGCCCACTTATCCGGAACTGACTTGTCACAGTGTAGAGGACCTCAGGATCCTGAACACAAGGGAAAGGCAACGTTATACAGTATCTGAAGACGCCATACGTATTTACGAAGAAGAGATAATACCTTTCTGGAAAGGAAAAACGTTAAGGGAGCAGATTTTTGCCGTTTTACCTGCAGACTGGAGCATGATGTATAAAAGCGGTCTTTTTACCGAGTTTGCGGAACAACGGGCTCCCGGACACACTGCTTTGGACGGGAAGATCTATACAAACGGGATGAATGATTTCCGTCGCAGGATTGCAGGTGTGTTATCGCGTTTAACCACTTCCGATGATCAGGATACACTCAGGCAAAAAGAAATGTTGCAAGCTATGGATATTGCTTGTGAGGCGTTGGTGATCTTTGCGGAACGTCATGCTGCGCTGGCAGCAGAAATGGCTGCGGATTGCCGGGAGCGTGGTGATATGAACAGGGCTGCTGAGCTGGAAAGCATTGCTTCTACATGCCTTCGCGTACCGGCCAATGCCCCGTCCACATACCGGGAAGCCTTGCAAATGTATTGGTTTGTACACCTGGGAACCATAATGGAACTTAACGGGTGGGACGCCATGAACCCGGGTCACCTGGACCAACACCTGGAACCTTTTTACCGGAAGGAAATTGAATCAGGTACACTTACTCCGGAGGAAGCCCGGGAATGGATGGCCTGTCTGTTCATAAAAGTGAACAACCACCCGGCTCCGCCCAAGGTGGGTGTTACCGCACGCGAAAGCGGCACGTATAATGATTTTACAAACATCAATATTGGCGGTGTTAAACCGGATGGAACGGATGCCGTAAATCCGGTATCGTATATCATGCTGGAGACACTGGGAGAGCTTCACCTTCTTCAGCCCGGAGCTTCTGCACACATTGCATCATGCACACCTGACCGGTTTTTATTGGAAAGTTGCCGGGTCATTCGCAAAGGCTATGGCTATCCTTCGCTGTTCAATCCCGATGTTTATATCAGGGAATTGACCCGGCAGGGAAAAACCCTCAGGGATGCCCGGGAAGGGGGTTGCAGCGGATGTATAGAAGTGGGAGCCTTCGGTAAAGAAGCTTATTTATTGACAGGTTACCTGAACGTGGCCAAGATCTTGGAAATCACCCTCAATAACGGTACGGATCCGATGACCGGAAAAGAGGTGTGTCCGCAAACTGGAGATCCTGCCCGGTTCGACTCCTTTGAAACTCTTTACCAGGCATTCATCAGGCAACTTAATCATGTGGTTGACACAAAAATCAGGGTTAATGACAGGATTGAGCGTCTTACAGCGCAAATGACGCCTGCTCCTTTCCTTTCTGTCCTGATAGACGACTGTATTGAGAAAGGAAAAGACTATTATGACGGAGGCCCCCGGTACAATACGTCATATATTCAGTGTACTGGCCTGGGTACGGTAACCGATAGCCTGTCTGCCATTAAGAAGCATATCTATGAAGACCGTAAATGGTCCATGAAAGAATTGTTGCTCGCTTTATCTGTGAATTTCAGAGATAATGAACCCATGCGTCAGTATTTACTTAACAAAACCCCGTTTTTCGGTAATGATGACGACTATGCCGACACCCTGGCGGTGAGACTGTATGAAGATATGTTCCTTGCCATTGACGGTAAACCGAATACCCGGGGTGGCGTTTTTCATATGGATTTGCTGTCTACTACATGTCACGTATATTTTGGGTCTGTAACCGGGGCCTTGCCAAACGGAAGAAAGGCACGAAAATCGTTATCCGACGGGACATCCCCTTCACACGGGGCAGATACTACCGGTCCTACTGCCGTCATTCGTTCTCTTTCCAGGCTGGACCAGGCGAAATCGGGAGGCACTTTGCTTAATCAGCGTTTTTCTCCTTCAATGATGAAGACCGACCGGGATTTGGAGAAATTATCATTCCTGATACGCTGTTATTTTGAATCCGGAGGGCATCATATACAATTCAATGTTGTGGACACAGATACGTTGCGTAAGGCTCAAAAAGACCCCGAATCATATAGGGATCTAATGGTGCGCGTAGCAGGTTACAGTGACTATTTCAATCATCTGGCACCGGCTTTACAGGAAGATATTATTTGCCGAACCATGAATCGGGAATTCTAAGATCATGTCTGTACAGGGATGCATTTTTGATATTAAGCGGTATGCCATACATGACGGGCCCGGCATCCGTCTGAGTCTTTTTTTCAAGGGGTGTCCTTTATCTTGTCAGTGGTGTCATAATCCGGAGGGGATAGATCCTTTGCCACAACTTATTTACATCAAGTCCCGTTGTCTGGGATGTAAAGCCTGTGAAAATTTTACACTGGCCGCGAATTGTCCTTCAGGAGCTTTGGCTTTCTGCGGAGAATATATGGATGTGCAACAGGTTATGGATATAATCTTAAAGGAGAAAATGTTTTTTGACCGTTCCGGCGGGGGAGTGACATTTACCGGGGGTGAACCTTTGGCCCAGCCTGATTTTTTAGGGCATCTTCTTAAGGCATGCAAAGAAAAAGGGATCCATACTGCGGTAGATACATCCCTTCATGCTTCCCGTCGGGTGGTTAGCCGGATGATCCCTTATACCGACCTGTTTCTGGCAGATCTGAAAGTGATGGATCCTTTGCTTCACAAGAAATTTACGGGTGTAGACAACCTATTGATACATGAAAATATGCGCGAAGTGGCCCGGTCCGGAGTTCCGTTTTTAATCAGGATCCCGTTTATTCACGAAATCAATGACAACGGATTGTGTATTGATGACATGATCCGCTTTATTCTTGAACTGCGTGAACTTGGAAATTTAAACGGAATTCATCTGCTTCCTTATCACAGTTACGGTACCGATAAGAAAAAACGAATCATAAGCGGAAAAATTCCGCCTCAAAAAGCGTTCTCAACTCCCGCAAAAGAGAGTGTTGACTCTTTGTTATTAAAGTTCCAATTGCTGGGAATAGATACTATGATAGGGGGGTGATCCGCTAAACCATTATATAACCAGGGGAGCTGTTTTCTTTTCCAGCCAGACCGATTCCTCATAGGTCAGGAAAGGCGCCAGTTTTGTATAAACAGATCGGTTATAGTCATTAAGCCACTCAACTTCTGAAGGCTCCATAAGCGAAACAATGAGCGGTGACGTATCTATGTGACATAAAGTGAGTGTCTCAAATCCCAGCCAGATTCCGAATTCGTTTTCTTCCAACAAGTTGCATAACAATACATTTTCATGACGTACACCGTGGAATCCTTCCCGGTAGATTCCCGGTTCGTTGGAAGTAACCATGCCCGGAAGAATGTCCTGGTCTCTCCAGGTGAGTCTGATATCCTGTGGCCCTTCGTGAACACAAAGAAAATGGCCGGTCCCGTGTCCGGTCCCGTGTCCGTAATTCCTGCGGTGTCTCCATAAAGGATCCCTTACCAGCATATCCAGATGGGTTCCTTTGGTGCCCTTCAGAAAAACGGACCGGCTCAGGGCTATCATTCCTTTTAAAGCCAATGTGTAATCTTCACGTTCTTCCTGTGTTAACGGACCCAGGGGAACGGTACGTGTAATGTCAGTTGTTCCGTATAAATAATGTCCGCCGGAATCTATCAGGTACAGCCCTTTTTTAAGAAGAGTGGATGCGGTTTCCGGGTTCGTGGAATAATGGGGCAGGGAAGCATTCGGCCCGTATGCCGAGATGTATTGAAAACTGTCTCCCATGGATCCCTCGGCCAGGGTGCGCATCCAGGTAAGTTTTTTGGCAACATCCGCTTCCGTAAGGCATACATCCTTTTCCATTGATTTTTCCAACCAGAAAAAAAACCGTTCAAGAGCAATGCCGTCATTTTGATATGCTTTTCTGAACCCTTCGGTTTCAATGGAATTTTTAATGGCTTTGTCAAGAATTACAGGGGATGGAACATCCCGCACAACAAACCTTGTCAACATATATTCTAATGTGCTGTAGTTTAGCGTATTACCATCGGCCATCATCTTGGTTCCTTCCGGAAGGGACTGCAGAACACCGTATAAGGAATCGTAAGGCATGACCTCTACGCCATGTTCCCCGAGAACTTTTTTGACATTATCACTGATTTTTCCCGGAGTGACAAAAAAGATGGCGTTTGTTTCATCAACCAGGGCATAAGAAACGGCAACCGGATTGTAAGGAATATCGTGACAACGGATGTTAAACAGCCATGCTATTTGATCCAGACTGTTCAGGATAATGTGTGTACAGCCCTGTGCCTTTATCTGCCTGCGCAAACGCTCCAGCTTGTCCCGGGTGGCCTTCCCGGTGTATTTTTCTTCCAGAATAAAAACCGGATTCATGGGTAGTTCCGGCCTGTCTTTCCATAATTTGTCGGGAAAAGAGGGGCGGTTTTCCATGGTAGCGTTGACTTCTTTTAAAAGTTTTATCAGGCGTTGTGCTTCTCTGTATGTAACACATTCTCCGTCAATGCCCACTACAGCGCCGGGGGGCAGGGTTGATGCCAGCCATTCCGGATAATCCACGGCATCGGGTACGCGTAAGGGGTGTAATTCAAACTCTGTGTCTTTAAGCTCCTTTTTAAATTGAATAAAATATCTTGTGTCTGTCCACAATCCCGCATGATCCTGTGTGATCACCACTGTTCCGTATGAACCCGTAAAACCGGATATCCATTTCCTTTGTTGCCAGCGTTCCGGCAGGTATTCACTTCCGTGAGGGTCAGTTCCTGAAATTACTGCTGCGTCCCAACCGGCTTGCTGCATCAGAGTTCTGAGCGCTTGAATTTTCTCTGTGACGTTCATGATCTAAGCTTGTTTTTTAATGACAGTCCGGTTAAATACCATGAGACCTGCAACGCTGGTCAGTCCAATACAACTGAATATGATCCATAATATGTCGGGTCTGCCCATGTTGTCTACAAAATGATTGTACAGGGGAGCTCCAATAAATCCGCCCACGAAGCTTCCTATGACGCTGCAGAAAAAGGAATAACCCATATAAAGACCTTTTTTATCTGCAGGAGCAATCAGACCTACGAACGAATTGAATTTGGGATGAGCTGTCATTTCGCCAAGTGTGAAAACGACACAGCCTGCTACAAAAACCCACGCATTCCCTGAAATGGCAAGAATGCCCATCCCAAGGGTCCCTAACCCTATACCGGTTATGATTGTAGGCAGGGCTTTAAAGCCACTGACCAGTTTGGAAACAAACAATTGCAGGAGTATGATGACCCCGGCATTTAGAACTGTAACGTGTTCTACATCAAATTTCCATCCGGTAGGTTTTCCGGTAATCCATTCCAAAGCCGAATTCACGGCATGATTCACGGAAGCCATATCCATTTGGTCGTTGACATACCACAGAACAGTTCCGTACATTTGAAAATACATGATCCAAAATCCGGAATACAGCAATATCATCACAATAAATTTCCAGTCTCTGAATACCAGCGCCATGTCTTTAAAGACGCGGGATATGGATTCCTTGGACCGTTCATGCAACGGTTCTTTGTAAATAAAGATATTGATAAGCAGGAGCACTATCCCGGCGGCGGCGGCCATCCAGAAAACATAGGTGTAAGACTGCTTTTTCAATACAGGAACCAGAAGTAACGGAAAAAGAAAAGCACCAAGGTTGATTGCCCAGTAAAATATTCCAAAGCCCAGGGTGGAATTTTTTTCATTGGTTGAGTGCGCAATCGTACCTGAAATTACCGGCTTAAACAGTCCGGCGCCAATGGCCATGATTATTAGTGAAGCAAACACCAATCCGTAGGATTCCGTTATTCCTGTGAGAAAGTACCCTGTCGCAAGGAAAGTGAAGGCTATCATCAGCAGGTTTCTGAATCCGTATCTGTCTGCAAGTGCCCCGGCAAATATCGGAAGGAAGTAGAGCAGGGGAGGAATTGTTCCCATTATGGCACCGGCGGCTTCCCTGGAGAATCCCACCCCTCCTTGATCAGCAGTAAGAACCAGGTAAACAGACAAAACGGAAAGGACTCCGTAATAGGCTCCCCGTTCAAAGAACTCCATTATGATTGCTGTCCAGTAATTTTTAGGG
>DAOSXZ010000021.1:16450-18413 GCA_035380845.1 Bacteroidales bacterium
ATTCTAATTCTTATTGAAATTAAACAAAATGGCAAAAGAAAAAGATTTGTCCCCAAAAAAGAGCCTGAAGGAAGATCAGGACCCGGATGAAATCATTATCCGGAAAAACGAAGAAGCTGAAGATTATTCGGAAGATCTTCAAGAAGAAGAAAACCTACCTAAAAACAAGATCAGCAATGCATCCGTTCCCGGCGATCAGTTTGACTGGGATGCTTTTGAAAAGGAAACTGTATATGACACCGATAAAAGCGTCATAGAAGATCAGTATCTTCAGACACTTAACAAGGTTATTGAGAACGAGATCGTAGAAGGTACCGTGGTCGCCCTTAATAAAAGGGAGGTTATTGTAAACATCGGATTTAAAAGTGAAGGCGTTATTTCTGTAAACGAATTCCGTTACAATCCGGAACTGGCTGTAGGAGACAAGGTGGATGTATATGTTGAAACCGCAGAAGACAAAAAGGGACAACTGATCTTATCACATAAAAAAGCCCGTTCCCTGCGTTCATGGGATCGCATCAATGAGGCTTACGATAAAGATGAAATAGTCAAAGGATATATCAAATGCCGTACGAAAGGCGGTATGATAGTGGATGTATTTGGAATTGAAGCCTTCCTGCCGGGTTCACAGATAGATGTGAAACCAATCCGTGACTACGATATATATGTAGATAAAACCATGGAATTCAAGATCGTGAAGATTAATCACGAATACAGGAATGTGGTTGTTTCGCATAAAGCCCTTATTGAAGCCGAACTGGAAGCCCAGAAAGCAGATATCATAGGGAAACTGGAAAAAGGACAAATCCTTGAAGGAACCGTCAAGAATATTACTTCGTACGGTGTGTTTGTTGACCTGGGAGGTGTAGACGGACTCATTCATATTACCGATCTTTCCTGGGGCCGTATCAACCATCCGGAAGAAATTGTACAGCTAGACCAGAAGATCAATGTGGTTATCCTGGACTTTGACGACACTAAAAAACGTATCGCTCTGGGTCTGAAGCAGCTTACACCTCATCCGTGGGATTCCCTGGGGGATGACATAACTGTGGGAACTGTGGTGAAAGGACGCGTTGTGGTTATTGCCGATTATGGAGCCTTTGTTGAGATTCAGCCGGGTGTTGAAGGATTGATCCATGTTACGGAGATATCATGGTCTTCACATTTACGCAGTGCCCAGGATTTCCTTAAAGTAGGACAGGAAGTGGATGCTGTGGTTTTGACCATTGACAAGGAAGAAAGAAAGATGTCCCTGGGTATTAAGCAACTGAAACCGGACCCCTGGGCAACCATCAATGAGAAATACCCGGTAGATTCCCGGCATACAGCCGTTGTAAGGAATTTTACCAATTTCGGCATTTTCGTGGAACTGGAAGAAGGTGTGGAAGGGCTGGTTCATATCAGCGATCTGTCCTGGTCCAAAAAAGTGAAACATCCTTCGGAATTCACTTCAATAGGAGAGAATCTGGAAGTGGTTGTTCTGGAAGTTGATCAGGAGAATCGCCGGCTTCGTCTGGGACACAAACAACTGGAAGAGAATCCCTGGGAAGTTTTTGAAACAGTATTTACTCCGGGATCCGTCCATGAAGGTACCATTACCAATTTTGTAGACAAAGGTGCTACGGTTACATTACCTTACGGAATAGAATGCTTTGTAAGTCAGAAAAACTTGACTAAAGAAGACGGTACAGCCGTTTCCCTGGAAGAAAAACTGCCTTTTAAAGTATTGGAATTCAATAAAAACAGTAAACGTATTACCATATCTCATACACGTACATGGGAGCAGGAAGTGAAAAAAGAACCCGTTGCCAGAGAAAATTCCGGCAACGAACCTGAAAGCACCCAAAAAGCTGTCAAGAAATTGAAAGCCAATTTGGAAAAAACGACATTAGGAGATATTTCCGACTTGGCTGCCCTGAAATCGGAAATGGAACAAAATGCCGCTAACGCTGACTAGTCT
>DAOSXZ010000021.1:18423-18489 GCA_035380845.1 Bacteroidales bacterium
AAGAGATAATTATTTTACCGCTCACGTATTGAACATACGTGGGCGGTTATTTTTACTGGATTGCGG
>DAOSXZ010000022.1:0-18318 GCA_035380845.1 Bacteroidales bacterium
ATCTGCATCCGTTTTATAAAAAGTACATCAATGTAAACGGCATCCATCTTATTTCTTCCCACCGGGTTCCCGACTCGGCTCTTGTGGCCGCATACAAAACGCTGGACGCATTGACGGGGTTTTTACCCAAAGAAGTGCTCAAAGCCATGACCGACCTGAATACCCGTGTAGGAGTGATGGCACGTTACGAAGGCACAACCGATATTCCTGAACATGCTTTCCTGGCCAACGATACTACGTTGAATTGGGACGTACGCGCCAGAGGACTCGGGGGAGATCGCGATTTGCCCATGTCTACTTGTGCCGAGGAAAATATTTTGGCTTACCAAATCGATAAATACCATGCCGAGGATATCATGATACACGAATTTGCGCATTCCATTCACCTCATAGCCATCATTCATGTATATCCCGATTTTAACAAACGGCTCCGGAAATCTTTGGATGCGGCAATAAAAGAAGGAAAATGGGAAAACACATATGCTGCGACAAACATTGCAGAATATTGGGCGGAAGGTGTTCAGACCTGGTTCAACGTGAATGCCGAAGTCCCTTTCCCGGACGGCAAACACAACCAGATTAACACCCGGGAAGAATTGCGTATTTACGACAAAGGCTTGTATGACATTTTAAGTGAATTTTTTCCGGCAACGGAAGAAAGCATTTCCCGTCACAAATACGTAAACAATTATACAGTAACGTCAAAATAATTTAAAAATAAGCTATTCAGGCTCCTGTTGCCGTTGTCTTTCGGGATTATTAGTAAATTTAACACTAAGAATAATCTCTATATGACAATTACAGTGCTTAGAAAATTTTCCCTCTCTTTTTTCATCTTGCTGATTTTTACCCTTAATCCGTTTGATGGATTATGGGCTCAAAAATTTCACAGCGACAATGGTGACGGCACGTACACCAATCCCCTGATCCCTGCCGATTTCCCGGACCCCGATGTCATTTTGGTCGGTGACACTTATTATATGGTTTCGACTACTATGTTCGTGTTTCCGGGGGTAACCGTGCTCAAATCCCAAGACCTTGTAAACTGGGAATATTGCAGTAATGCAGTGCCGCGGTTTGATTATAGTCCCTGTTACAATCTGGACGACTGTAACCGTTACGGACACGGACAATGGGCCACCAGTTTCAGGTATCACGACGGGACCTTTTATTTACTGTTTATCACCCTGGATGAAGGAGGGTTTCTATGTTCGGCAACCCATGCCGAAGGTCCCTGGAATATCCGGAAATTGCCGAAAGGTTTTTACGATCCCGGGCTGTTTTTTGATGATGACGGGGAAATTTATGTAGCTCATGGATATGGTGAAATCAGCATAACCCCGCTGGATGAAAACTTTGCTCCGGCCGGACCTGATTCCCTGGTATACACCGGAACCATTCGCAACGGACTGGAAGGAACGCATGTATACAAGATAAACGGTTATTATTACCTGTATTGTACATACGGGGGCAGGGACGGAATCCAGGTGGCGTTGCGTTCCAGGAACATCTACGGACCTTACGAAGAAAAAATTGTCCTGCGTGATACCGTTCCCGGGGTCACTTTCGGGATTCACCAGGGAGCCCTCCTTCAAACGCAAACCGGTCAATGGTGGACCATACTTTTTGTAGACAGCGGACCGTTTGGCCGTTTTCCGTCTTTACAACCGGTAAGTTGGGAGGATGGATGGCCTGTAGCCGGAATAGACGGCAGGGGCGTGATCACATACAAAAAGCCCGATGTCGGGAAAATTTACACTGTTAAGCGACTTCCCGCATCCGATGATTTTAGCGGGACAAGTTTAGGCATGCAATGGGGTTGGAACCACAACCCGGATCCGGAAAACTGGTCTTTGACCCAACGCTCCGGCCACCTTCGCCTGCGTACCGGGAAAGTGGTGGGATCTCTTCCAGAGGCTCCTAACATGCTTACCCAAAGGCCTTTTGCTCATTATGATCACGATATTCCAACCATTGGAACAACAAAAGTGGAAGTGGCCTCCATGAAAGACGGGGATGTGGCCGGCCTGGCAGTTTTCCAGGATCCCTACGCCTACATAGCCATAAAACAGGAAAAGGGGAGCAGGAATCTTGTTATGGTCAATAACGGAGCATTGATAACGTCTGTTCCCGCGGAATCGGATACGGTATACTTACGCGCAATCCTGTCAAACAGGACAGGAGAAGCAAGTTTTGAATACAGTTATGATAACAAGGAGTACAAACGCATGGGAAACAAACTTGCCATGAAGTTCAGCCTGAAAATATTTACCGGAAACAAATTCGGGTTGTTCAATTATGCTACCGAGGAACCGGGTGGTTGTGTTGATTTTGATTGGTTTACAATGGATTGACTATGGAAATAAAAAAATTGCGCTCCATTGTAGTCCTTGTGCTTTTTATTTTGAACCTTCCACAAGCCAATGCACAGGAAGGATCTTGCCTGAAGCTCTGGTATGACAATCCGGCAACGCAATGGGTGGAAGCTTTGCCCGTAGGGAACGGCCGTTTGGGAGCCATGGTGTATGGAGATCCTTCCCGTGAAACCTGGCAACTTAATGAGAACACCGTCTGGGCCGGGTAGCCCAACCGCAACGACAATCCAGACGCCAGAGATGTTTTGCCCGAAGTCAGAAAACTGATTTTCGATAATAAATTCAGGGAAGCACAGGCGTTGATAGACCAGAAATTCATTAGCAAAACGTCACACGGGATGCCTTATCAGCCTGTGGGGAATCTTAAGATTTTCTTCCCGGACCATGAAAATTACAGTGATTACTACCGGGAACTTGATCTGGGAAATGCCACGTTCTCATCTAGTTATAAAGTCAATGACGTAACGTATCAAACCCGTGTATTCTCATCATTCCCGGATCAGGTGATCATTGGCCGGATAACGGCAGACAAAACGGATGCTTTGCATTTTCTCGTCACTATGGACTCTTATCCCGGGGCAGAGTTGTCAACACAGGGAAAAGACCAACTGGTTTTAACCGGAACAACTAGTGATTTTGAGGGTGTTAAAGGAGCCGTCACCTATTGTGCAAGGATAAAAATTGTAACAAAAGGCGGTTCCGTGACCGCCCGTGACACTATATTGACAGTGACAGGGACCGATTCCGCAACAATATATGTTTCAATAGCCACCAATTTTTTCAATTACAACGACCTTAGCGGGAATGCTCCCGAAAAGTCAGCTGCATACCTGGACCGGGCTTTGAACCATAATTACGACCGGATCCTTAAAAATCACAGCACGGATTACCAACAATATTTTAACCGGGTACACCTGGATCTTGGAGTAACCGCTGCAGCAAACAAACCCACAGATGAACGACTGGCCCGGTTTTCCATAGAAAACGATCCGCAATTGGTAGCTTTGTATTTCCAGTTCGGACGTTATTTGCTTATCTCATCTTCCAGGCCCGGAGGTCAGCCTGCCAATTTGCAAGGCATATGGAACGATAGGCTTTTTCCTCCCTGGGACAGCAAGTATACGGTGAACATTAACACGGAAATGAATTACTGGCCGGCTCAGATCACCAACCTTGCCCGGTTGGAAGAGCCGTTGATCCGTATGATTGCCGAACTTTCACAAACGGGAAGACAAACGGCCCGGGACATGTACGGAGCCCGGGGCTGGGTGCTTCACCATAACACCGACATATGGAGGATCAACGGGCCTGTTGACGGTGCTTTTTGGGGCATGTGGCCCATGGGAGGGGCCTGGCTTTCGCAACATCTTTTTGACAGATACCTGTACAATGGAGACAAAGAATACCTCCGGCAGGTGTATCCAGTGATCAAAGAAGCTTCCCGGTTTTTTCTCGATTTTCTGACAGAAGAACCCCAAAATAACTGGCTTGTGGTTTGTCCGTCCATTTCTCCGGAGAACGCACCGTCTGTACATCCACAATATTCCGTCACCGCGGGAGCTACAATGGACAACCAACTGGTGTTCGATCTGTTTACCAAGACTGTGGAAGCCGCCCGTATATTGAAAAAAGACAAAGGTTTGACAGACAGCATTTCCAGGGCTCTTGACCGTCTGCCCCCCATGCAGATAGGCAGTTGGGGCCAGTTGCAGGAATGGATGGAAGATTGGGACAATCCTCAGGATAAACACAGGCACGTGTCCCATTTATACGGGTTATATCCCTCCAACCAGGTATCACCTTTCCGGACACCGGAACTGGCTGGTGCCGCCAAAACATCTTTAATGGCCAGGGGAGACGAATCCACCGGTTGGTCCATGGGATGGAAGGTGAATCTATGGGCCCGCTTGCTGGACGGAGATCATGCATACAAGCTGATCACGGATCAGCTGACCCCATCGTTGCAACCGGGCGGCAGGCAACGGGGAGGTACGTACCCCAACCTGTTTGATGCCCATCCGCCGTTCCAGATTGACGGCAATTTTGGATGTACCGCCGGTATAGCCGAAATGTTGTTGCAAAGCCACGACGGAGCCATTCATCTGTTACCGGCACTTCCGCAGGCATGGAAAAGCGGCACTGTCCGGGGGTTGAGGGCCCGGGGAGGATTTGAAGTGGATATTATGTGGGAAAACGGGACTGTAAACTCGGCAATCATCAAATCCTCCTTGGGCGGTATATGCCGCATCCGGTCTTATGTTCCTTTGACGGGAAAAGGCTTGAAAGAGGCACACGGCACGAATCCCAACCCATACTTCTTCGCGGCCGGAGTAAAAGCTCCCCTTGTACACGCACCAAATCTCCCGGTGGAACTCCTGTACAAGAAAGTATATGAGTACGATATCTCTACAAAAAAAGGAGATGTCATTCATATAACAATCCCGTAAAGATAATTATTGCCACTCTTTTTCTTACTTTTGTGCCCGCATGAGAGGAGAAACCATAGCTTTAGGAGTGGCAGTTCTTTGGTCATTGAACTCCCTCTTTTTTGAACACGCCAGCAAAAGGATAGGCTCATTAAACCTGAACCTGATCCGTCTTGTTTTTGCTTTTTTATTCATAGGATTGACTCTGTGGGCTACCAGCGGCAGTTTCCTTCCCCTGAATGCAGACAAGGCCACGTGGGCCTGGATGTCTTTGTCCGGGTTTGTGGGGTTTGTGCTGGGTGACTACTTTCTGTTTGCCTCCTATACCATGATCATGGCCAGGTATTCGCAATTGATGATGACACTGGCACCGCTTTTTGCAGCCATTTTCGGGTTTATACTGCTGGGTGAACAGATGTCCTGGCTTTCACTGGCAGGCATGTGCCTGACATTGACCGGTATTTCCATATCCGTACTAAAGAAGCAGAACGGTACGGGAAATAACCGGGTTCGCATGGAGCTTCCCGTTAAAGGCATTATCTTCGCATTGATAGGAGCCCTGGGACAAGGAGTGGGGATTGTGCTGAGCAAGCAGGGGATGATTGCATATGAAAAAGTGTACACTCCGGATAATGCGCTTTACATTCCCCTGGCAGCCACCCAGATACGAACGATCATCGGCGCAATCTCTTTTGCCGCGATTATTCTTTTACGGGGCGGTGCCGGGAATTTTATCCGTTCCATAAAAGATAAAAAAGCTTGCGGGAGCGCTTTTGCGGGTTCTGTACTGGGACCTTACCTGGGAGTAACCTTATCCCTTATGGCTGTGCAATATGCCAACACAGCCGTTGCTTCCACCATTATGGCCACAGTTCCCATACTGATCCTCGTTCCGGAATATTTTATACTCAAGCGGAAGGTTACCTGGCAGCAGGTGGCCGGAGCGGTACTGAGTGTTGGGGGAGTAACATTGTTTTTTATTTGATTCATTATGAAAAAGCTTATCATTCCCGTAATCCTTATTTTTATGGCCTTGCCTTTAAGATCTCAGCAAGAAGGAAAGAATTACCGCCTTATGGTAATGGATATTACCTCCAATGAACTGATAACGGTAAAAACGTTTCCCTACCAGGTGGAAGCTCCCAACTGGACACCGGACGGGAAATGGCTGGTATACAACTCGGCAGGAAAACTCTACCGCATCTCACCGGACGGGCAGGAAGGTCCGTTTGAAATTCCTACAGGCACCATTACCCGCTGCAACAACGACCACGTCATTTCCTCCGATGGAAAGGAGATCGCCCTGAGCAGCAGCACGGCCGAAGACTGGCGCTCCCGAATATACATTGTCCCCTTTGAAGGAGGAGAGCCGAGGCTGGTAACACCCCTGGGGCCGAGTTACCTGCACGGCTGGACACCGGACAAAAAGACTCTGGCATATTGTGCCGAGAGGGACGGGGAATACGATATTTATACCATTCCGGCCGGTGGTGGCACGGAAATCCGCCTGACTAACGCTCCCGGCCTGGACGACGGTCCCGAGTACACTCCCTGCGGAAAATACATCTGGTTCAACTCGGTACGCACCGGCCTGATGCAACTTTGGCGCATGCGTGCCGACGGCTCTTCACAGGAACAAATGACCTTCCATACGAAGATAAATGCCTGGTTCCCGCACGTATCCCCCGACGGAGAGCATGTGGTCTACATTGCTTATTACGTGGGTGATCTGGAACCCGGAGAACACCTCCCGGACAAAAACGTGGAACTGCGCCTGATGCCCGCTGCCGGCGGTTCTTCCCGCCTGCTGATTAAGCTCTTTGGCGGCCAGGGCACCATCAACGTCAACTCCTGGGCCCCCGATAGCCGCAGGATCGCATTTGTGTACGTCGTACCTTTTATTCTTTAAGCTGATTCTTAGCGTGTTATCATTTTAGTGCCCCCGGGGCATAAATTTTGTTATTACCTGATAATCAGGCAAAAGAACAAAGTGTACGACGTACACTTTTTTGCTATCTTAGTAGCATGAAAAAATTGCTACTCCTTTTATTGACTTTGTTAATGTCTGTACCGGTCTTTTCCCGTGAAAGGACATGGCAAAACAGTATTGTCAAGCCGCGTATGCGGGTGATTGTTGTGAACGATTTCGGGGGAGACCCGGACGGACTTGTCCAGCTGGCACATCATCTGTTGTGCGGATCAACGGAAATAAGGGCAGTGATTGGTTCGCATCTGACCGAAAATACATCGTTTGACCGGGAAACGGATCAGGTGGAGCTGGCCTGCAGGAAGGCCCGAGAAGTGTTGACGTTGCTGGGAATGGAGAACCGCGTGCCGGTTTTGCAAGGGGCACCGAAGGGCATGACAGATCCGGGCAAACCGGTGGATTCGCCGGGAGCCCGCAAGATCATTGCCGAGGCGTTGCGTACGGATACCGATATGCCGCTTTACGTGGTATGCGGGGGAGGACTGACCGATGTGGCCAGTGCCTGGCTGCTGGAACCTTCCATTGCCGGGCGCTTCACCCTGGTGTGGATAGGTGGGCCGGAGTATGAAGGGATGGCTTATCCGCCTCCCGGATATTCAGAGGTAGAGTATAATACAAGTATTTGCATCCCCGCTGTACAAACAGTATTCAACCGTTCCGACATCTCTTTGTGGCAGGTGCCCCGCAATGCCTACCGGCAATGTATTTATTCTTTGGATGAAATACAGAACAAGATCAAACCTGGCGGACCTGCCGGAGCTTACCTGGCGCGTTCCCTGGAAGAGGTCATGGACAACATGAACCGGTGGGGCAACCCGATGGGCGAAACCTACATCCTGGGGGATTCACCGCTGGTGCTGCTCACTTCGCTGCAAAGCAACTGGGAACCGGATCCTTCGTCCAGCTTTTACCGCCTGGTTCCGGCTCCTTTGGTGGATAAGCAAGGACAGTTCCGGGAGAACCCCGAAGGCCGTCCGGTCCGCGTTTACGACCGCCTGGATCTCCGGTTGATGTTTGGCGATATGGAGGCAAAACTGGAGGCTTTGGGCCGAGGCGCTTGCGCGCAGGGACGCAACCCGTTCGTTACCCATATGTATACGGCCGATCCCTCGGCAAGGGTTTTTAACGATACGTTGTTTGTATATCCTTCTCACGATGAAGATGATGCCGTGAACTTCAGCATGAAGGACTGGCATGTGTTTTCCACTACCGACATGGAACACTGGACAGATCACGGGGTAGTCTTTTCCCTGGATGATATCAGCTGGGCGTCTTCCCGTGCCTGGGCACCGGATTGCATTCAACGCCACGGAAAGTATTATTTCTATTACCCGGTGGAGGCCGCCAGGATCGGGGTGGCGGTGGCCGACACCCCCTACGGTCCCTTCAGGGATCCGTTAGACTCGGCTTTGATCCATATCCAAAGCAAGGGGGTGGTGTGCAACCGGGATTTCATAGATCCGGCGGTTTTCATTGACGATGACGGCCAGGCATACCTCTACATGGGACAGCTGGTGGTCAATGCCATCAGGCTGAACCGGGATATGATCTCGTACGACGGACAGGTGCATTTGCTGGAAGGTACCGATGATTTTTTTGAGGCCGTGTGGATGCACAAGCACAAAGGAACTTATTACCTTTCGTATGCGGCGGAAAGCGGGGAAATAAAGTATTGTACGAGTGACAATCCGCTGGGGCCTTTTTCCTATCGCGGAGTGATTCTACAGCCCATGAACAGCGGCACCAACCACCACTCTATAGTGGAGTACAAGGGAGAGTGGTATTTATTTTACCACAACTCGGACCTGTATTACCGGAACCATCCGGATTCCGTTGAAAAGTTCGGATGGGGCCACCCGGGGAGTCCGCATCCGTTCCGCAGGTCTGTTTGTTTTGACAAATTGTATTATAACGAAGACGGGACCATTCAGAAAGTGATTCCTACAAAATAAAATGTTATGGGACTGATAAACTTAATTATCGGATTGATTTTTATTGCCCTTGGTTTCCTTGTAAGAGTTTATCCGGGGATGTTGGCCGGATATAACACCATGTCGGCTGAAAAAAAGAAAAACATTGACATAGAGGGACTTACCCGGTTTATGCGCAATGGGTTGATCCTTATGGGATTGGCAATTATCCTGTTGTATCTTGTTTTCAGGTGGATCGGCTGGAGCTATTTGGCCAACATGGTGATTATTCTTGTAGTATTGACAGGGTCGGTGATCCTGTTCCTGACTTCCGGGAAATACGATCACAATCCGGAAAAGAAAAGCAGATCCCATTATATTGTTCTGGGAGTCGTTTTGGTATTATTAGGAGGCGTTTTCTTCTATGGTTTCATGACAACCAAAACACAGATAAACGGGGATATGATCCGTTTTACAGGGATGTACGGCAAGGAAATGATGATTTCTGAAATTAAAAAAGTGGAACTTGCCGATTCCATTCCCCGCATTATCATCCGGACCAACGGATTCAGTCTTGGGCCCGTTCACAAAGGAAATTACCGGCTGGAAGAATTCGGGAAATGCCGGTTGTATATAAATTCTGTCAAAGGGAAATACCTTATTATTACGGACATTGAAGGATTCAGAACCATTTTGAGGTATAAGAATGACCAGGAAATCCTGGGTATTTATGAAAGGATCAATGAGCTGCTGTGACAGGCAACTATTTCCCGAACTTCCTTTACAACATTTGGAGATTTGTCCACAAAAAGTGGCTTATATGAGGATGGAATGGGAAAAATCAGAGGTTTGTCCACAAAAACGGGCTTATATGTGGATGAAAGCTGGAAAAACGGAGGTTTATCCACAAAAACGGGCTTATATGTGGATGGAAGCTGGAAAAACGGGATTGATCAGATGAACAACAGCACCAGAACCTGGACTAAAAGAATACGCAAAAACATGACCAAAGGGTAAACAGTGGCGTATGCTGTCAATTGGGCCTGACCGGGGGACATGGTGTTGACAAATTCAAGAGCAGGGGGATCGGTCATTGAACCGGCAAACAATCCGCATATAGTAAGGTAATTCCATTTCATAAGCCGGGCTATGGTTCCAATGATCAGAAGAGGAACCAGGGTGATTACAGCCCCGTATACCATCCACATATAACCTCCGGATACAATGGTTTCTACAAAACTGCCACCGGACGATAAACCCACACACGCCAAAAACAAGACGATTCCAAGTTCACGTATAAACAGGTTCGCACCGGGGGTCATGTAAAAATCCATTTTTCCTATACGGCCTTTATATCCTAAAAACAAGGCAACTAAAAGCGTTCCGCCTGTTAAACCCAATTTTGCCGAGGCCGTTAAACCCGGGAGCGTGAAAGGAATGCTTCCCAGTAATATTCCAGCAAGAATACCTATAAAAATGGGTATTATATTGGGATGTGCAAGTTCTTTCATGGAATTGCCAAGTAACTGGGACACTTCTTTCAGGGCGGACCGTTCTCCAACTATCCTGACGGTATCTCCGAATTCTATGGTATCTTCTTCATCGGGCATAATCTCTGTCCCGGCCCGGAAAATACGTGTTATATTAACAGGATATCTGTGTGAGATGCCGATTTGTTTTATGGTTTTACCTGCCAGACTTTTATTGGTAAAAATGATATGCCTCATTCCCAATTTCCCGACGATTTCAGTATCTTCAGTAATATTTAGCTGCCCCACCTTTAATGTAAGCATGGAGAAAAACGGTGCACTTGAAACACCATAAAGAATATCATTTTCGTTAATAATTTCGTTATCGCCGGGAATAAAAAATTCTCCATTACGACACATTCGTGAAAGTACAAATTCACCTCTTAGGGAATTCTTCAAAAACTCAATATTTTTTCCAATCAACCCGGCATTTTTCACGCTAAGGTTTACCGATTCAAGTTTGCCTTCTATCCCTGCTACTTCAGAATTGTATTTTTCGGACTCTTTCCTGACAGAAATCTTAAAGGCAAATCGTAATAGCAACATGGACAGGATGATTCCTAAAATGCCAAATGGGTAGGCAACCGCGTATGCCGTTGCGGTTTCATGGATCATTGACTGCCCGGCCATTTGATCGGCAATTACTTCCTGTGCCGCCCCCAGGCTTGGTGTGTTTGTCACTGCTCCACACAGGATACCGGCAACTACGGGAACAGGCAAATCGAATACAATCTTGATGATGGCAGCCGTTATGGTTCCAAGTACAACAATTCCTGCTGCCAGCATATTCAATTTCAGCCCGTTTCTTTTTAGTGAAGGGAAGAACCGGGGCCCCACATCCAGCCCTATGGAATAAACAAATAAGATTAACCCGAATTCTTTTACAAAATGCAGCGTCCGGGCATCTGTATGTATACCCAGGTATCCTAACAAGAGTCCGGAAAAAAGAACACCTGCAGTGCCGAGTTTAATCTTAAAAATTTTGATTTTCCCAAGCAAAATCCCGCTGATCCCGGCTATGCTCAGGAAAATTAAAGTAGAAGCCACTCCTTCTTGGGTAAAAATTTTTAAATATTCCACGGCCGGCAAAAGTAGGGCTTATTTACAGAAATTCAAAGCAGGATTTTTGGCAATGATCTATCCTTTTTCGAGGACGATTTTATAATACCCTTGTGCGCCATTGTGAACGGTAAAAGGCATTAGTAATCCGGCAATTGAATTCATAAGCATTTCCCTTGGAAGAAAAGCACGTAAAAATTTAGAAAGGGAGGGGTATTTAAAATAAGCCCGGGCTAATTTTTGAAATCTCGCAAGGTTTGGCATGATTGCCTGGGATATGTTTTCACATGATTTGACTTTAAACCCTGTTTGAGTAGCTGCTTTCAACCAATCATCAATTTCAGCGCTGTTATTAACGGCCATAGACTTTTCTGTTAAGATGGCAGCTTTTTTTATGTCTTCGGGAAGTTGATCAAAACCGCTTAATCTGAATCCGTCATACAATATGAAAATCCCGTTTTTTTTGAGTTTGGCGTAAACACCTTCTAAAACGTTTTTGATGTTATAAGCATAGCAAGTTGCTGCAACTTCAAAGATTAGGTCAAATGTCGAATCGTCAAATTCCAGGTTATGGAAATCACCGTACACGAATTTTACATTTTCAAGGTGTTTTGCTTTTTTATTGGCGATGGATAAATGTTTATGAGTAATGTCAATTCCCTGAAACTGAATATCCGGAAATTGTTTTGCCAAAAAGATTGAATTGAATCCTTTGCCACATCCAAGTTCAAGAATGTGAGTTGTGGAGTCTACATTGATTAGTGAAGATATTTCTTTAGCCTGTGTCAGATATCCCTCTTCATTAAAGATACCGTCATAATTGATGGCCATATGAACAGAGCCTTCTTTTGAATGGAAAAATTTATATCCGTAACTACTTTTATCATAATAAGATATTATGTTTTTTTTATCAATATTCTTATTTAATAAATCGTTAATAGGGAAAATCTTATCTATTTTCAATAAGTACTTATTTAAACTATTAATGTCTGTAATAATTTCTTTTTCCATTATTCGGGGTTGTATTCAATGTTATATTTATCCATCGTAGTTTTCAAATAGTTGACACTACCCATTACTCCTAACTTGCCTTCAGCTCCGGAAACAATGCCTACCAGATAACCATTTTGATCAATTACCGGGGATCCGCTTCTTCCGTGGGGAAGAATATCCGGAGAAAGAGTTTGCGTATAGAAATAATCCCCGAGATTCATATAGCACTTGAGTTTTGTCAATGCAGGCCGGCTGTTGTCTTCTTGCTTTGCGCCCCATCCAACGGCATAGACTATCTCATTCGTTTTAACCGGAGTGTATCTTATTTTTAAAGGATATAAATCCAAATCCTTTTTGTCAATTTCAAAGAGTATCCAATCCCGTACTTTGAGGGTATTGAATTGGCCGATAATTTCCAGTGAATCAGTATTTATTAGACGTTTAATCCTAATGGTCTTTTTGGTGTCATTTTTGGGATAAAGTTTCCAGTAATTGAAGTCTTTTCCCAGGTCAATGGATTTTAGCCCTACGGGATATTGAAAAACCATGAATATATGTTTGCAAGAGATCCCCAAGGTGTCGTATCCGGTATCAATGAGAAAAGAATTGGCCAGATCTTTATAGGTAGTGTCTTTAAAACTTATTTCATTGGTTAGGGCAAAGCATGGCCATTCAGAGACTGGTTCCTCAATCCATTTTTCTTTTAATATTGGTGTTGCATTTTTGCATCCAAAAACCAATAACAAAATTCCGGCAACAATTATTCTAAAGCCTCTTTTCATTTGTGTTTGCTGTTTTTCTTTCAGCGTGTTGCTGACAACTTTTTTTATTCAGGGGAAAAAGGATTCCCGGGTCTAGGGGGCTTGATTTATGGGAGATGTGGAAACTGGTTCCTGAAAGGCATCCATGATCAATGCGGCTTTTTCTGTTAGATCCAATTCATTCAGTTTGTGTACCAAGAATTGTAACCCGTGAATGTCTTTGTCGTAGAGGTCTGGCTGTTCTTTTATTTCCTGTATTTTATGTTTCATTTCTTCCAGGCTGCCGGTCACGGCTATTTTGGTCAATTCAACACTGGCTGTCAATTTTGGGATTTCCAGCAGGTTTTGATGCATGATCCGGGCATAAGCCGGATAAATGTAGCTTTGGTAAGACAAGTAGGCCAGATAGTCGTTCATAAGGTATATGATCAGGCGGTCGTTGTCCAGGTTCCAGATGGAATTTGACAGGTAACCAGGCAATTCCCCGCCTCTTTGAATAATGGTTACGGGGGCATCGGCAATGCTCCAGCCGTACCCGAAACTTACACCGTACTCATTTTCCCCGTATAGATTGTGAGCCAGGATGTGTTTTTGGATGGCTTTTTCAAAAGATTCACCGGTTATCAATTTCCCGGCATCCAGCGCCCGGTAAAAACGGTACAGGTCTGTCACCGTGGAATAGACGTTTCCATCACCATAAAAACCGCTTACAGCATAACCCCCGGAAAACTCGGGTATCTTTATGGCTTCTTCATATTGTCCGGTGAAGGGGTAGAACAGGTATCCCTTAGCCACGTTGTCTGCCTGTTTGATCTCTTCCATGTCATAGATAGAGGTCCTTTCCATTTTTGCCGAGTTGAATATGTTTTGGTGCAGGTATTCTTTGAAATCCAGGCCCGATGCCTGTTCCACGATGTGTGCCAGGACAACGTATCCCAGGTTGTTGTAGACGCTGCTTTGGCCGGGTGTGAAACGCAGGGTTGGCTTTTGGGCATATAGTGCTTCCAGTAGGTCTTTGTTCTTGGCGATTTTTGATCGGTCCCAACCGCAATTTTGCAAAAGGTGGCTGTCTTCGGGCAGCCCCGCGGCATGGATCAAAAGGTGGTGGATAGTGATTTCGGGGTAGGGAAATCCTGGCAGGTGTTTTTCAACAGGGTCCGAAATTTCCAGCAGGCCCTTTTCATCCAGTTGCTGGATGGCAATGGCCGTAAAGATCTTGCTTACCGAACCTGTATTGAAAAGGGTGTTTTCATTCAGCGGAATTTGTTTTTCCCGGTTGGCATAGCCCAGGCAGTTTTTGTAAATGATCTTTCCGTTTTCTGCTATAAGTACGTTGCCGTTAAATTGCCCGCGTGCATGCATGGTAGTGAAGAGGGTGTCCAGCAGGAGGGCTTTTTCACGATCGGGGTTGTTGCGGCAGCCTGTGGCCAGGACGAAGCAAAATATCAGAATCAGGACAGTGAGACTGAATCCTGAAAACGTTGCAGGTTGTTTCATAAGAATCATTCTTGTAGGGGTCGCCTGGTGTTATTCAGAGGGTAGGTCGGGAGTCATTGTTTTTTTTGGTACACTTTTGTGTTTCTTTTGGTAGTACCAGAAAATTATGACCATCATCAGGGAAAGACCGGCAGTAGATACGATATCTCTCCAGCCAACCGTTACCTGACTGAGTATCCGGCTGGTTATTAAAAATGAATACGAACACAGGAATATCAAAAAATGCCTCAGGTATTTTTGTATATCCATAGTTGTCAGTTAGTTTGATCGCAATAAAGGTATAAAAAATTTTTTAATATATACTGTTATGCCGGGAGTGTGGGGTTTGTCCACATAAATGGGCTTATATGAGGATGAGTTACGGAAAAACTGAAGCTTGTCCACATAAACGGGCTTATATGTGGATGGAAACTGGAAATTCTGAAGTGGAAGGGGTGATTAGAAAAGGCAGTATTATTATTTCATTCTTTTTATTTTGTACAAATTGTAAATGTACCTTACGGTTATGAATAATAATAGTAGAAAAAATAAGAATGATGACTTTGGAGCTTTGTAAAAATTAGGCAAAAGCACTTCAAATAAGGCTTGTTTATCAAGAATATAACTTCCGAAAATGAAGAAAATATAGTCGATTATTATTCTTATTATAAAGAAGATTGTTTGTTTCTTCATTGACATTTGATTATTTCTCTTAAAGATAATAATTTATTGATAGAGAGGTCTGTTTTTGTGTGCAACTAAGCATCCTGGAACTAGTTTTCTTGTGATGCTTTTTATTAAGTCGGGGATATGGTCGGGGATTGTAACTAATTTGTGGCTTTACCGGTTGACCCTGTCTGGAAGATGCTCATGCCAGGTAATTCTCCGTTGCGAAAGATTATAGTTATCGGTGCATTGGCAATACTTCTGTCATGCTTGAAACTTATCCCATATTTATACAAATATCAGGTTCCTCCTTAAAAGGGGGGGGTATATGTGGATGGAAAGCAGAAAAACGGAGGTTTGTCCACAAAAACGGCCTTATATGTGGATGAGTTGCGAAAAATCCCAGGTCCCTCCTCAAAAAGGGGGTTATATGAGGATGGAAAGCAGAAAAACGGAGGTTTGTCCACAAAAACGGCCTTATATGTGGATGAGTTGCGAAAAAACGAAAGTTTGTAGTTTCCTGATTTTGGTTGACTACTAATAATCTCAAAGGAACTTCACTTTGATAATAATTGAGATTTCGTTTTCATGGGAGAATCCATTTGTCTGAATGACATGTCGTTTTAATGGATCCAACTCTTCCTTCAACAGTATTTTTCCGTAGTCTTCGCAAATAAAGTAAACAAATGTGTCATCCGCTGCCACTGCCCGCATTGGAGGTGCTAAATTACTACCTATTGATCTCCAACGTATGCCAGATGATCCGCCTTTTAAGAAATGCCATACTGACGATTCTTTACCATAAGCAGTAAAAAACACTCCATAATCCAGTAAATAAATATCTGACACTAACTTATAATAATCAAGGCTGAAAATTTCTTCAATTTTTTTCCACGGATTATTGACTCCACAGAATGCAAAACCAGCAGGTAATGTCTTGTCTCCAAAATCAAAATAGATACTTTTCATCAATTCTCCATTTTCATATACAAGACAGGATTCACTTGAGGATCCGGGAGCGAGAACATATCGGTTTCCTGATGATCGTGTAACAGGTTTGGTAAAATACGCATCTATGTTAAAATCCTTCTGTTTCAACTTCTCCTCCTTGTAAAGCCCATACCAATCGAAAATTTTCAGGCAATAAAAATCCTTTTCAAAATTCTCAAGATCGTAATAATCAGGATTTGGCACATACAACATAAAACCATCATTTTTCAATGGGATGATTCCGGTCGCGTTTAATGGCTCTATTTCAATCTCTTCTATTAAAATATGACTCACTAAATCATATTTTTGAATTTTGGGTGGAAATGAATAACAAAGACACCAGACTTCCTCTGCCGAATTGTCGAGACAAATGTCGTAAACGGAAATATATTTTCCGGGCACTTGGCCGGTTTTTCCATATTGCCTGAAAATTTTACCGTCCTTAGTCAAAGAATAAACAGAACCGTTTGCCAAAACGATGAAGTTGTCTTTAGTAACGAGCATCTTCAATATTTCATTCAAACTAATACCAGCATCATTTACAATGGGTATAATTTCCAAAGAATCTATATATTGAGAAAGGTTATCAATCTCAACAGTGGAGTCGAGAGGCAAGATAGTCTCGTCAATTTTTATTTCCTCTTTATTACTAGTTGATCGACAGCTAGTAACGAGTAAAATCAGAAAGAAAAGAAAGAAAAATGAACGACAATTACTCATATTAAAGATTATTTATGTGTCGTATATTTCATTATGCATCCTAACACCTGGTGAACATCACGGATCAGATTATAGGAAAAACGGTTTTGAACTATAGGAAATGTTGAAATTTCTGTAAAGGAGTAACTTCTACAAACATAAAAATTATTCACTAATTATCAAAGGGTTATGATGTTATTTTCGATAAAAAATGACCGGTACTGATTGATAAGAAAAACCTCGTCCCGCGGAGGGAGGGACCCGTTTGCGATAGCAAATGGGAAGTGTTTCCCTTATAATGTACTACCCATTACCAAAACTTGACGGCAGTATCCACAATATTGTGTAAACAACAATTTCTGCCAATATTTTTCGTGCTTCGGTCGTACGTTGTTTGTAGCTCTCGATAAACAGTGCAATCATTTCAGTGCCCATTCGAGCAGCTCTTTCATATAGGTTCGACTATCTTTTCCCTACCAGCGAGTCTCCATCATCTTATGCACATTGCGCTCACCGTCGGAATCTCCCATCAATAGCGCTACCATCGTTTCGCCAGCCACGTAGAGTTTACCTCCGTTATCCAGGTGTACGAACGACGATATTTGACGACCTTGCTCCATGCAAACACTAGCAGGGGTACCACCTTTTACGCCACGAACTCCACTACAGGGAATTTCCCGTCTTCCTCCAAAGATTTCATTCTCAAACGTTACCGCACCGCAGTTACCCGGCACTTCGAAATCGTCGAGGACTTCGATGCCGAATGGAAGGGTAATATCGTTCACTCCGTACTCTTCAAGATTCACGCGGTATTGCTCCTCGTCTATAAACATAATGACTGAACCCCCTCGTTCTATATAGTTCACGATAGCCCGTTTCTCGGTTTCGGTCAAATTCTTTTGGGTGGACTTGGCCAATGGAGATATGATAAGCAGTGCATCTATTCCTTCTAGCGTTAGTTCAGTAATTTCGGACTTGTTCATTACCAGCCGATAATCGCCCTCTCGGGCAATCTTTTCGTATTCGGGGATTACATAATCGTAATAACTCGGATCGACGAACTTGTCCTGAAACTGACCGTGCGACAGGTCGAACATCACTTTTTTCTGCGCCGATACACCTGTGGCTATCATTACAAACGCACAAACCAATAAAAATTTCTTCATCATAACTTAAATTGATTTTACTTTATTTATTACTGAAATGGCTGTAAGCAGCTTATTCCTACAATGTAAAGATAGCGTATTAAGCATCGCTTGTCAAGAAATTACGTTTAGGTCTAATAGTAAACTTTTTCTCGCTTTTGCAGAAAAACAGCAATTTAAGACAATTGCGTAATATCGTATCGTGTTTCGGCAACAAATGGGCTTTGTTGGTAGTTTTGATTTTAAACTGATAATATCGCTCAAAGGGTACCACCCGTATCACTCGAAAGGGTACCGGGCGT
>DAOSXZ010000023.1:0-18308 GCA_035380845.1 Bacteroidales bacterium
GGGTATCGGTTTCCGTTATGCCTTTCAGCCTGGGAGAAGAAACGGGTGATGACGGTACGTATACCATAGAACTGCCACGGACTACTGAAAACGTATACCTGGTCTTCAGTATCCCCGGATATGACAGCTGGCAAACGGAATCCATGCCCCTTTCTCCAAAAAGGAAGAATCTGTATACTATTGATGTTTCCCTTGAACCGCGTATAGCTAAAGCCGTGCTTTCCTCAAATACAGTTGATTTTGGGGCCGATGCCGTGTCTGTGGAACGGATTCTGACCAATCCCGGAAGTGACACATTGCGCTGGAATTTCCTGGAACTTTATTTTCCGGAATGGCTAACCGTTGATCCGCTTGAAGGTGTCCTGATCATGGGTGAGTCCCAAACGATCACTTTCCATTGTGACCGTACCGGTTTGCTTATTGGGGAGCAAAGCGCTGAAATACAGCTGGTAGGGGGGCAAATCCCTCTAACTGTGGAGGTGCTGTTACTTGTTGAAGGTGCCGTGTTGTCCGTCAAGAACACGGAATTTGATTTCGGGGAAGAAGAAGCACAGATGCAGACAACGCTTTCAAATGCGGGTAACATCCCCCTGGAATGGCACCTTGAAGATGAGTTACCGGCATGGCTTTCCTGGGATCCGGGTGTGAGCGGCAGCGTTCCGGCCGGGAAAGAAAGACAGATCACCATTCAGGCCGACCGCTCTGTGCTGGATTACGGAACAACTACCTTTAGCACCAACCTGCTATCCAACGGGGGAGATACTTCTTACATTTTTTCTGTCACAAAAACACAGGACCTTATACAGGTTTCGCCCCAATCGCTTGATTTTGGAACGCAGGATACGGAAAAGACACTGACCGTATCCAGGCTTTCCGGGATCCATGACGTGCCTTTTACCGTTACGTGTGAAGATCCGCTTCTGAGCCTGTCTGTGGAACAGGGAAGCATTACCCGGGA
This sequence comes from Bacteroidales bacterium, assembly GCA_035380845.1. Classification (GTDB taxonomy): domain Bacteria; phylum Bacteroidota; class Bacteroidia; order Bacteroidales; family UBA932; genus DMER64. The sequence goes on from DAOSXZ010000023.1 coordinate 959, forward strand.
GGTCAACTCGGCAGAGATCCGTATTACACTCGACAGGGAAAACATCCCGGCAGGGGCATCGGAAAGTACGATCACCGTCAATGCGCCGGAACAACAATTCACCATACAGGTTACGTATTCCACTGCAGCGGTGCCGGCGGATGTGACCACAGACGGCTTTGGCCTGGACGCGGCATACAGGTTGCATTTCCGGGGAACTCTGGTGAGCAACGGGGAAGGATCGGTCTTTCAGCACGGACATTGCTGGGGAACCACAGCTGATCCTTCTTTGGAAAACAGCACCTTCTCGGCCCTGGGACCTTGTGAGGAAGGTCGTTCATTTGCCACATATCCCGATCAGCTGCCCCAACCCGGCACCAAATGGTATTACAGGGCATACGCCACCAATGAGTTGGGTACATCATACGGTCAGACGCAAGTGCTTGATTACGTACCGCCGGTCACGGGGACTTCTGTGTTACGGTTTGATGATTTTTTACTGGACAAACTCATTTTCAGGCTCAACAATGTTGGGGGAACTCCTTACACAGAGCATGGATTTATCTGGAACACCAACGGTACAGTTCCCGAATTGGATTCCGATAATGTGATCCGCCTGGGTACCAAGGAAGAAGGAACTTACGTTGTCCATCAAATGGATAATCCCGTCAGGGGTACAAGGTACACCATGCGTGGTTTTGCAGTCAACAATTTCGGCATTTCTTATTCTGATACGGTATCCTTATATGTGGAAATTCTACCGCCTGAAGTTATTACGGGTGAAAATGTCAGTGATGTATCCTATTACGGAGCCGTTCTGGAAGGAAATATTAAAACTAAAGGGTCCCAGGGTATCCTGGACTACGGACATTGCTGGAGCACTTCACCGAACCCTGATATTAGTCATAACCGTACTCAGCTGGGAAAACCGCAATACACCGGAAATTACACATCACAGGCCACCGGATTGCTTATCAACACCAGGTATTATTACCGGTCATACATACAAACTGCCATAGGAGTCTATTATGGTGAGGTATATGAATTTACTACACTTAAAGATGATGCTGTTGTTGTACAGGAAGGCCTTAAAATGTATATCACTACCAACAACATTCCCAAAGCTTACGAATGGACAGGGCATGTACCTGACCTGGTTGTTTCCAATGGGGTAACCTACAATACAGGGAATAAACCATCAGGCACTAAGGCGGCTATCTCTTTCAACGGCAGCAGCGGTTATCTGTTGAGCCGTTATTACAACCCGTTATCGGGAGCTGACAGAGGAACTTTTAATTTTTGGATGCGTTTCCGGAATAAGATGAACAAATCCCTGGTTTATCCATTCTTCGGTTCGATATCCGAAGGCGGATTCTTTGTGGAGATCCGGCACGACGGCACCAACTGGGTACTGACCTTATGCCTGGGCCCCGGTAAAGAAACGTACGTCATTCCGTTGCCTTCCTATGCAGGGATGGATATTACTGATTTCCTGGGAGTCAGCTGGCATATGATGTCCATAGTTTCCAACGGCACGTCCATGACTGTCTACCTGGACGGCATAAATCTCTATACTGGACCCATGGAAATGTCTTTTGGCGTACAGGACGATTTTGTGATCGGGGCCAATGCCCTGAACGGGACTACGCTGAATACGTTCCTGCCGGCCGATATGGCCTGCATGCGTTTTTACGACATGATTTTGACAGATTCGGAAATTGTAGAGATATTTAATGCAGGTCAGTGATCTACCTTCTATAGATCATGTACTGGTTCCAGTCAGTAAATGCTTTTTGGTGCCTTCCATTAACAAGCAATACGTGATTTTCCATTCCGTTTAAAATGAAAATCATCCAACGTTTGTTCCATATGCAAACATCATGGTTAACAGGGTTGGATAATAGCCAGGGAGAAGGGCCTCCAATGAGTGCCAGGTGTGATTTTTTGAGCTTACGTACCGTGTGTTGCATGCGGTAAAACACTTCCATATTTGTCGGTTTAAGCTCGTTTTCTGAAAAGATCATGGGAACATTCAGCTTGCCGCCAGAAAAGTAAGTGGCCAGCTCCAGGGCGGCAGGTAGTGAATTGTGCATGTGGTCGTACAGGAAGATGAGCGGCAGGGGCAGGGCAAAGACCTTCCTGATTCCACCAATACCCGGAAATCCTGTATAGGGGAAAAAAAGAAGATCAGTTCCAGCCTACGCTTCAGGGGTTCCATCACCGAAATGTAAAGGGATATTTGGCATTCCTTTTCCGGACAGGTTGATCTTACCAAAATGTTCCTCGTATTTATTGAGGTTATCCTGGAGAGCGTTGAAGAATCTTTTGGCGTGTTCAGGAGTCATAACAATCCTGTTCTGGACCTTTGCCTTGGCAATGCCGGGCATCATCCGAATGAAATCGAATACGAATTCACTGCTTGAATGCGTAATGATAGCCAGGTTTGAATAGCATCCCTGGGCAACGTCTTCAGGCAATTCAATATTGATTTCTTTCTTGGGTTTTTGTTCCATAGCCTTTTCTTTTAGATTACAAAAGTAGTATTTTTTATATATTTGCGTCTTATTCCCAAAAAGTATATGGAACTACCTGCAATATACGATCCCTCGGTTACAGAAGATAAATGGTACAGCTACTGGCTAAAACACCGTTTTTTCCATTCGGAGCCTGATGAGCGTCCCAAATACAGCGTGGTGATCCCGCCCCCCAATGTTACGGGAGTGCTTCACATGGGGCACATGCTCAATAATACCATCCAGGACGTTCTGGTAAGACGGGCCCGTATGCAGGGTAAAAACACTTGCTGGGTACCGGGTACCGATCATGCTTCCATAGCCACTGAAGCCAAAGTAGTTGCCCTATTAAAAGAAAAAGGGATAGACAAGACCGGCATATCCAGGGAAGAATTTCTGGAGCATGCCTGGGCCTGGAAAGAAAAACACGGCAACATCATATTGGAACAACTGAAAAAACTGGGTGCCTCCTGTGACTGGGACCGTACCAATTTTACCATGAACCCGGATATGAGCCGTGCCGTAACGGACACTTTTGTTCATCTCTACAACCAGGGACTGATCTACCGGGGAGTGCGGATGGTTAACTGGGACCCACAGGGGAAAACTGCAGTAAGTGACGAAGAAGTCATTCACAGGGAAGTCAACGAAAAATTGTATTACCTGCGGTATTTTTTCAGCAACGACGGAAAACGTGGCGACGGATATCTGTCTGTAGCCACCACAAGGCCCGAGACCATTATGGCCGATTTAGCCGTATGCGTCAATCCTCAGGATGAGAGGTATTTAGGACTGATAGGGAGAAAAGTGTTGATCCCTTTGATAGACAAAGAGATACCTGTAATTGCGGATGATTACGTGACCATGGATTTCGGGACCGGCTGTCTGAAGATCACACCGGCTCACGATCCAAACGACTACGAAATAGGATTGCGTCACAAACTGCCTGTTATAGACATCATAGATCCGGACGGTACCCTGAACGATCAGGCACAGATTCTGGTAGGTGAAGACCGTTTTGCAGCACGCAAAAAGATCCGCACCATGCTGCAGGAATCCGGCTGCCTGGAGAAAGAAGAACCGTATGTCACACAGGTGGGCTTTTCCGAACGGACCGATGCCGTTATTGAGCCGAGGCTTTCGCTGCAGTGGTTCTTAAAACTGGAAGTGCCTGCAAAAAAAGCACTGGAGTACGTAGAAGACGGCCGGGTAAAACTGATTCCCGATAAATACCGAAACACATACCGCCACTGGATGGAAACAGCCCGTGACTGGTGCATATCCCGCCAGTTGTGGTGGGGACAACAGATCCCTGCCTGGTACCTCCCGGACGGGGAAGTGGTCGTGGCATCTACTGCGGAAGAAGCCCTGAAACTGGCCATGAAAAAGGATCCTTCCCTAAAGCAGGAAGACCTGCAACAAGACCCCGATGTGGTGGATACCTGGTTCTCTTCCTGGTTGTGGCCCATTTCTGTATTTGATCCCGGGAAGCCCGGTCATCCCCAAAAAACACCCAATGCAGAACTGGCCTATTATTATCCCACTGATGACCTGGTTACGGCTCCCGACATCCTGTTCTTCTGGGTAGCCCGGATGATCATGGCAGGAGAAATTTATTGCCAGGAAAAACCTTTCTCCAATGTCTACCTGACCGGAATGGTACGCGACAAACTGGGAAGAAAAATGTCCAAATCACTGGGAAATTCCCCCGATCCCATAGAATTGATAAACAAATACGGAGCCGACGGTGTCCGTATGGGTTTGATGTTGTGTACTTCTGCCGGAAACGATATTTTATTTGACGAAAGCCAGGTGGAACAGGGACGGAATTTCTGCAACAAGATATGGAATGCTTACAGGCTGGTACGTTCCTGGAAACGGGACAAATCTTTGCCCCTGGAAGAAACTTCCGGACAAGCCATCAAGTGGTTCCGTCAATTGCTGGCTTCCACCCGGGAAGAAATGGAAGACCTTTTTTTAAAATTCCGTTTGTCGGAAGCCCTGATGTTGCTTTACAAACGCTTCTGGGATGACTTTTGTTCCTGGTATCTGGAGATCATAAAACCTGTCGGTACCGGAAAGAAAAAAATTGATGCCGCCACTTACGACACAACATTGGAATTCTTTGATATTCTGTTGCATATGCTGCATCCGTTTATGCCCTTCATCACGGAAGAATTGTGGCAAAACCTTTACGAACGTAATGAAGGGGAAAGTATCATGGTTTCTTCAATACCGGGAACCGGCTCCTACAAACAGGAAGAGCTGGAACAATTTGCCCGATTGCAGGAACTGATCGTTTCAATAAGGGGTTTGCGTCAAAAGAAGCAAATACCCGGAAAAACCGCCCTGAAACTTTATATTAAAGGTAAATTTCCCGAAAACCTTTATGGGATTGTCAAACGTATGGGAGGCCTGGAAGAAGTTGTTCCTGTTAAGGATACTCCCCGCGAAGGCAATTTGTATGCGTTCCTGATAGGGACGACTGAATTTTTCATTCCCCTGGGAGAACTTCTGGATACGAAAGAAGAACGTTCCAAACTCCAGGGGGAACTGGAGTACTACCGTAATTTCCTGGCTACTGTTGAAAAGAAACTCAAAAATCCCAATTTCGTTCAACGAGCCCCGGAACAGGTAGTAGTTACCGAACAGAAAAAACGTTCGGATGCCCTGGCAAAGATTGCCGCTCTTGAGCAGCAATTATCATCATTAAAATGAAATACAGACATCTGATCCTGACATTGATCTCTTTCACATTGGTTGCTCAATGTGTGAAAGTCAGTGAACTGGATGACAATGCCGACATTTCTTCCTGCGGAATCACCGCAGTATCTCCTCAGGCAGTGGTTTTTGACTCACCTGTATTAGAGGGGAACCGGATCATTCTCCCCATGGATTACGGAAAATACGAATTCCCGGTAACCGTGGCCCTGGATATCAAAACAGCCCAGAAGATAGATAAGATCCTGGGCATGGACGAAAGCAATACGCTCGTATTTGAAAATGAAGGAACAATCCGGAAAATACACCTTATAGCCCTGAGCGGCGTTGTACGCACTTATGAGATCCGTATTGAAGTGGCTCCACGCAACGACCTGGCTTCCGTATCGGCTGCCACATTGCTGGAATTTACGCCGGATAACTTTTTGCTTGCCCGTGAAGTAATGATAGATTTGGTTGAAAACCATGTGGTAATTTATGCTCTTACGGGACAGACATTACCTATAAACATATCTCTCCAGATGGAACTCAGCCCGGGAGCGCACCTGGACGATCAGCAGGCAGTTCAGAGCTTTACCATAAATGCTTACGATACCGCGATCCCGTTTACCGTTACTGCTGAAAGCGGAAAAAAAGAAACATGGTCCGTAGTTTTAACCGGTATCACACCTGTCGAAGATCTTTCGCAGACTCAGCCCGATGTTTGGGAGCGGATGGCACCCGCGGGACCTTACACGGTTTCTTTCAAAAATGAAGGCCCTGTGACGGAAAGTGTACGGGCCCATGCTTCCGCAGGGAAAATGATCGTATGTGTACGTGAACAGGGAACGGCTTTCCCCTGGAACGTGTCCCTGAATTATGGCCTGCAACCCTACATCTTGCCTGTAGAGATAGCTCCTGGAGATGTTTTCACTGTTTCGGGATGGGAAGAAACACACACGTTCTATCTTTTGGATGTATTGTCTTTGCAGGCCCGTGCCTGGGACCTGATCTGGGAAAGGTGGCTGAACCCGGAAAACAAGGTGATCTCGTTTGCTGTTCTGGAATACAACTCGGCACAAAACCAGATGGAACCGGGCGATCCCGTGATAGATACCCTGACTTCATCTGTAAGTGTTCCCCTGATATCCGGGAATGATTTTCCGTTGCAGATCACTTCATATATTATGACGGTTTCCGACAGTGCTAAATACCAAATGCCGGAACAAATATTTTTTGAAACCTACAAAAGTGAAATCCCTTTTACCGTAACCTCCCAGTCGGGCAATGAAAAACAATGGATGCTTAAACTGGATCCCTGGTTCAGTACAGGAACTGATATATTGTCTTTTACAGCGGAAAGTTACCACTCGGAACAAAACATGGTGCAGCTGGAATCCACCCGGGCTGCTATAGATTCGGATAATAAAACCCTCACGCTGGTGCTTAAGGCCGGGTATGACTTTCCCCTTGTCATTGACAATTTTGACCTGGAAATCTCTGAAAACGCCGTATTGCAGGAAGATTATTCGCAAGGTATCGTGTTCCATACGATCGATCAGGCTATCCCCTTGACAGTAGTGGCTGAAAGCGGAGATACCATGCAATGGACACTGCTGTTGGCCGATGAACGTACGGAGAACCTGGAAGCTCTTGTGCTGGATTATCGCATAGCAGGTTACCGGGGAACTACGGAAACAAACAACAACATAGTCATGGAAGAGTGGGGAGTAGTGGATACCCTGAACAGGACCGTGACGTTGATCATCAACGACTGGTCCTCAAAAATGCCGGTAACCGTTAACGGGGTCATGAACATTTCCAAAAACGCCACCCTGGAAGGCACAATGGTTAATGCCTGTGATCACCAGGTTGTCTTCCATTCCGTGGGTGATATGTTTGAATTTTCGGTTACTTCTGAAAGCCGCACAAATACTACCGTCTGGACCCTGATGCTGGAAGATCGTTCTCCCGCCAGGAGTTCAGAAGCGGAAGTGACCGGATTTTTCACCGGAAATCCTTCATCGGGTTTTGAATTCGACAAAAAATATTTGGAATCCTCTATCAGCACCATCACGCTGTTGGTAAGCACAAGGCCAGCTCCGGATGCGTTGCTGGCCATTAAACCACAGATCACTGTTTCCCAGGGAGCCAGGCTTCAGGGGATCACCTCGGGAGCCCTGCTTGCCTTATCCTTTGCTGAGCCTTATGTTTTCCGTGTCATGGCCAGGGACGAAACCGTCAGGGAATGGCAGGTAAAGCTTATATATGCCCCGCAGGTGTACAACAGCGGTTATGAAGAATGGGGTACTGTAGACGGTATCCAGAATATTCTGCCATCCAACGGAAACGGATGGACTACCGGCAACAATACCCAGGTTATTGGGACAACAAGAGAACCCGGAAAAGACAGTCCTTATGCTGCCCAGATGCTAACCCAACTCAGAACGGTCAAATTACTGAATCTCAAGGTGACCAGCCTTGCAGCCGGAGCCGTCATGTTGGGCGAATTCAATTTTAGTATAGATGTGGAGGCCGTAATGAATCCCACCAGTATGTCCGATTTCGGGATCCCGTTTACGGCAGATTCAAATCCCGTAGGTTTTGAAATTGATTACAATTACCAATCCGGGGGCCAACGGGTATACACCAAAGCTTATAAGAAATATATTGTTGGTATTCCAACTCCCGCTTTCAAAGATCCGGTAAATGTATCCGGACCGGATAAAGGAGTTATCGCTACCGAATTACACTATAATGATGGAAGCGCCTGGGAATACGACCTGAAAAACCGTCCTACCCTGATAGCCGAAAGCGAGATCCTGACGGAAGGAACCGCCGGGTGGACCCGTGCCCGCATGGTTTTTAATAAGGTTCCCGGAAAAGAGAACCTGAAAATGACACACCTGGTAGTGCGTATATCTTCTTCCTATAAGGGAGATGAATTCATGGGAGCCGACGGGAGCAAGCTGATCGTGGACAATTTTAAACTGATCTATTACCTTCCCGGCGATACGGCTACAATATTGGAATAATTATGATGGAATATACTTCAAAAATTACAGTCAGATATTACGAAACAGACCAAATGGGAGTAGTGCATCACTCAAACTACATCCGTTATTTCGAAACAGCACGTGAAGAAATGATGGAACATTACGGCGTTCCATATACCGAAACCGAATCGCGCGGAATCATTATGCCGGTGCATGCCGTTCACTGCGATTACATACATCCTGCACGTTACGGGGAAGTGTTGTCCGTTGAAACGCGTCTGGAAGAAATGCCCCGTTCACGCATTACGTTCCGTTACAACATCTTAAATCCGGACAACGTGCTGCTGGCCAAGGGCTATGTAACACTCGCTTTTGTGGATGTTTCCCGGGGTAAACCGGTAAGGGCTCCCCGTTTTTTAACGGAAGTATTGGAAAAATACATAAATTTGTAAAACAAGACTAAAGGGATATGAATAAATTATTGTTGTTTGGCACTCTGGGTGCCACCGAAATCATCATCATTGCTCTGATCGTTCTGCTTCTGTTCGGAGGCCGCAAGATCCCCGAATTGATGAAAGGCATAGGTAAAGGCGTAAAAAGTTTTAAAGAAGGTGTAAAGGGCATTGAAGACGACCTGAAAGAAGAAGATGATGAGATTAAGAAAGAGCTGAAGTAGCAGAGGTGGCCGATTCTTCCCGGGATAAGATTGAGATGACCTTTTGGGAACATCTGGATGAGTTCCGCAAGGTATTGTTTCGCTCTGCAATTGCCCTGATTTTATTAATGGTAATTGTCTTTGTGAATAAAAACTTTGTGTTTGAGACTGTCATTTTTGCTCCCAGAACATCCGATTTTATTCTTTACAGGTGGATTGGATCCCTGGCCGCATGGACCGGGTTTTCATCATTTACACCGGAACCTTTTGAACTTCAATTACAAAACATAGAGCTTTCCGCTCAGTTCTTTACCCATATAAGTGTTTCTTTCAGTATAGCCTTTGTGTTGGCTACTCCTTTTTTATTATACCAGCTTTGGCTTTTTGTTAAGCCCGCTCTTTATCCAAACGAGAAAAAATCCGTAGTGGGAGCCTTTGCCTGGTGTTCCCTGCTTTTCTTTCTGGGTGTGGTAGTCGGGTATCTTTTTGTTTTTCCCCTGACCATTAATTTCCTTGGCAGTTACCAGGTAAGCGACTTGGTGGAAAACCAGATCACCCTGCAATCCTATGTACACATGTTTACCTGGCTGGTGATCATAATGGGAATTGTGTTTGAAATGCCTGTTTTGTTGCGTGTTTTATCCCGAATGGGTATCATATCCAAGGAATTGTTGAAAAAATACAGGAAATATGCGGCCGTTATTCTGTTGGTTCTGGCCGCCATCATAACACCAAGCGGGGATGCATTCACATTGTTCGTCGTAGCATTGCCCTTGTATCTTCTCTACGAAATAAGTATACTTGTATGTTACAGTAAGTCGGCAGAAGAAGATGAAACCTCCAAAGCGTAAATCCTTTTTTCTGATCACAGGCGCGATCGTTCTTTTGTGCCTGATCCTGCTTATAATGCCTTTTTTCTGGAAACAGCCCGTTTTTTGGCTGTTGAAAAGCGATTGGATGAACGGTTACGGCAAAGCCCGGCTCATCGCTTTTTACAACCCGGCTCCTGCTGATATCCTACGCGAACACGTTGATCAGTACAACGGAGGATTCAAACCAGGTGATTTTCGGGCAGGCCTCGTATATGTACCGGGAAAAGGATACAACTACAAAGATTCACTGGGACTGCTTCTGACTCGTGATTTTTACCTTCTGGCAGAACCTTTCAGCAAAGGGCTTGCCCGTGTAAAAACGGGATCGGGTTACGGAATGCTGAATCCCAAAGGAAAATGGGTTATTCTTCCGGAATACGATACCGTAATAACTCAGGAAAAAGTACTCATAGTAAAACGTGACAACAGGTACGGAATAACAAGCCGCAAAGGTCGTTTCCTTATTCCTTTGCAGGAAGAAAAGATCTCAAACACCTATTACTCACAGGCATTGCCTTTCATGTTGAGATACGGTACGAACGGGTCTTTTTCCGTTATCCATCCAAAAGGGACACGATCAGAGGCAGCCCTATACGACAGTCTTTATTTCCGGGACAACACCCTGTTCGCGGGCAGAAAGGATCTTTGGGGTGTTCTGGACAATACCGGATCGGAGATCATACCCGTTATTTATGATAGTCTGTTTGTCTATAAGCCGGAATTATTCACAGTGATCCGTAATGGACAGCAGGGATTTCACTTTCCCGGCGAAACCCAACCGCTTATCCCTGCAAAATATGAAAAAGTGGATGTCTGCACCCCGGATACTTACAGGGTCTACCTGGACAATCATTACGGACTGCTGGACCGGGAAGCGGCAACACTTATAGAGCCGGTATACGATACGATATATGCTCATCACGGAGATGAATGGATCGTTACGGGGAATCACAACCGTTATGCCTTACGCAATACAAATGACCTGTCGTATCCCTCGGAATTTTTTGAAATGGTAGGTCCATGCAGGGAAGGTATGACTGTCGTTCGTAATGAAGACGGGTACGGTGTTGTGTCTGAAGACGGAACCGTTACGGTAATCCCGCAATACGATTCCATAAGCCACTACAGCAGCGGCCTGGCGGTAATTTATGATAACAGTCAATACGGAGTCATTGACAAAACAGGAACCTTTACCATCCCGTTTTCCCTGAAACTGGTGGAACTGTATGATTTTCACGACGGCATTGCACTGGCTGCACAATTGAACCTGATGACATCACGCATCAGGAAACAATATGGATTTATTGACAAAGACGGCAACACCGTAGTTCCTTTCATCTATGAAGACGGACATAAAGTCTTTTCCAACGGGCTGGCAGGAATGCGCCTGAACGGTGCCTGGGGTTTTATCAACATAAAAGGGGAAAATGTCATTCCTTTCCTGTACGATACCGTTACACGGTTTTCAAACGGCAGGTCACAGGCAGTTTACCACGGATTGATACATACTATTGATACACAGGGGAGAACAGTAGAATGATATCTCTTTCCAATATAACCGTATCGTTTGCACATCTGGATCTGATGACGGATGTGTCTTTTGTGTTGAATCGCCGGGACAGGGTGGCTTTGGTAGGAAAAAACGGGGCCGGGAAATCCACTTTATTAAAGATCATGGCCGGGATCCAGGAACCCACCGCAGGTACGGTAGTACGTTCAGGGGACCTGAAGATCGGTTACCTGCCCCAGCAAATGGCACATGCCCGGGACAAATCGGTGCTGGAGGAAGCCCTGACTGTATTTGCGGCTGTTGAGAAACTTCGCCGGGAAACGGAAAGGATCACAAAAGAGCTTTCCCTGAGGGAAGATTACGATTCCGATGCGTACAAAAAATTGATGGTAGACCTGACCGAGGCTACCGACCGCTTGCATATCCTGTCTTCTGACAATCCCCGCGGGAATGCCGAGAAAACGCTTGTAGGCCTGGGTTTTAAACCCGCTGAACTGGACCGGCCCACCCACACCTTTTCCGAAGGATGGAACATGCGCATTGAGCTGGCAAAATTGCTGCTGTCCCGTCCCGATGTGCTGTTGCTGGACGAACCCACCAATCATCTGGACATTGAAAGCCTCCGGTGGCTGGAACAATACCTGGAATCGTTCCCCGGATCTCTGCTTGTTATTTCGCACGACCGGACCTTTCTGGATAACGTCACCAAAAGGACCATTGAGATATCACTGGGTAAAATATACGATTACAAAGCGCCTTATTCCCAATATCTTGAACTGCGTCAAGAACGTCTGGAACAGCAAACAGCAGCCTGGGAAAACCAGCAACGCACCATAGAAAAGACGGAAGATTTTATTGCACGTTTCCGTTACAAACCCACTAAATCCAACCAGGTACAAAGCCGTATCAAACAGTTGGAAAAGATGGAACGCATAGAAATTGAGCCCATAGATAATGCACAAATCCGGATCTCATTTCCCAAAGTTCCACGAAGCGGAAAAATTGTATTCAAATGCCATAACGTGGCAGCGGGTTACGATAAAGGTCCTATCTTTATGGGAGCAGAGATACTAGTGGAACGCGGGGAAAAAGTGGCGTTTGTGGGCAGGAACGGGGAAGGAAAGACAACCATGATGAAACTGCTGACCGGGCAGAAAACGGCTATGGAAGGCAAATTTGAAACAGGTTACAATGTACTGTTGGGCTACTATGCACAAAACCAGGACGAATTGCTGGATAATACCCTGACTGTATACCAGACATTGGATGAAATTGCCGTAGGTGATGTGCGTACCAGGTTGCGGGATATTCTGGCTTCGTTTCTGTTCAGGGGAGAAGAGGTAGATAAGAAAGCAGGTGTGTTGAGCGGTGGTGAACGGTCCCGCCTGGCCATGGCCAAACTGATGCTCCAGCCCTACAACGTTCTGGCCCTTGACGAACCTACCAACCACATGGATATCCGATCCCGGGAAGTGATGAAAGAAGCCTTGCGGCAATACAGCGGGACGCTGGTGGTCGTTTCCCATGACAGGACTTTTCTGGACGGACTGGTAAACAAGATCTACGAATTCCGGGACGGGAAGGTAAAAGAACATTTGGGAGGGATCATGGATTTCATGGCAAGAAGAAAACTGGAAACCCTCCGGGAACTGGAAGAAAATACGGCAGCAGAAAACAATAGCCGGGCAGGACAGGAAAATAAGGAAAAAGATGCCCAAACACTTTACCGGTTGAAAAAAGAGCGTAATAAAGTATTGCGCAGGTTGCAACAGAATGTGACGCGATGGGAAAACCGGATAGAACAACACGAAAAGGGTCTGGCCATAATGGATGAAAAATTATTATCTCCCCCGGCCGAAGGGTTCAGTACGGCTTTTTACCAGTTGTACGACAAAGAAAAGAGGGCGCTTGATGAAGCTATGACAGCTTGGGAACAAGCTCATAATGAATTAGATACATTTATTAAAACAGAAGTGGATGCCTGAAAATCGCATTTACGGGATACATCCTGTCCGGGAAGCCCTGACAGGAAACAAAAAACTGGAAAGAATACTTATCCGTAAGGGGATAGACAGTCCGGCCGCAGCTGAGATCACGGAGCTGGCAAGAATGCAAAGCATTCCGGTCCAGTATGTACCGCAGGAAAAACTCAACCACATGACGGGAAACAGAACCCATCAGGGCGTAGTGGCCGTTTTGGCGCAGCTGGATTACGTCTCGCTGGAAGAAGCTGTGCAAGCAGCCTCGGCAAAAAGCAATTATCCAACGGTACTGCTCCTGGACGGTGTCAGCGATGTGCGCAATTTCGGAGCGATAGCACGCACTTGCGAATGTGCCGGGGTAGGGGCCCTGATCCTGCCGGCCAAAGGTGGTGCTGCAGTCAACCAGGATGCCATCAAAACTTCGGCAGGGGCTTTGCTGCGCATTCCCACCTGCAAGGTGCCCAACCTGAAAACGGCTATATATTATCTGAAAGAATCCGGTTATACCATTACAGGTACGGTAGCCGATGCAGAACGCACCATGTACCAGGCGGATTTCTGCCGCCCGGCGGCAATAATTATGGGGGCCGAGGGAAAGGGAATTTCGGACGGTGTGATGCAATTGTGTGACCAGCTGGTTTCCATTCCGCAATTGGGAGAGATTGGGTCCCTGAACGTATCTGCGGCTACGACCGTTGTATTGTATGAAGCCGTAAGGCAACGTATAAATAAGTGAGATGATGCTTTTCCGGAATAATGCCTTAAAACGTTTGGCCGGGGAAACCGCCGTGTACGGGATGAGTACCATCCTGGCCAGGGTTTTGAACTTTTTGCTGGTTCCCCTGTATACCCGCGTGCTTACCGATCAGGCGGCTTACGGGGTGGTTGCCGAGTTTATGGCTTACATCGCCGTGTTGCAGGTGCTACTGGTCATGGGCCTGGAAACCGGATGTTTCCGGTACGCATCGCTGGCGGGGCAGAAGAACGACAGGGAGGGGGCATCGCGTGTTTTTTCTACTTCGCTGACTACGGTAACCCTTGTGGCCGGTCTGTTTTTTGCTGCAGTTGTTCTGTGGAGGCAGCCCATTGCTGGAGCGTTGGGGTACGGCAACAACCCGCAATGCATCTTGTACGTTGCCGGGATCCTTCTACTGGACAGCATAACGGCCATTTTATTCGCCCGTCTGCGTTACGAACACAAAGCCCTGAAGTTTGCCGTCTTTAAAACCATAAAGATCTGTTGCGAACTGGGATTCAATTTGCTCTTTTTCCTGTGGGCTTCTGGATTTATGCAGGCAAACCCGGGTTCGTTCCTGGAACGTTTTATCCCCTCAGTCCCGGATTACAATTACGTGCTGTTTGCCATATTCCTTTCCTGCATAGTAGCCCTGTTGCTCTTTATTCCCGATCTGATCAGAAAAAATGCTTTTCTGTTTGACCGGAAACTCTGGTCCCGCCTGATGATCTATTCACTGCCTTTGATGATCGCGGGATTGCCGGGGATCCTGAACGATTTCAGCGATCGGTTGCTGTTCCGGTTCCTGATACCCGAAGATGTTTCCTGGAGGGCCCAAATGGGGATATACCAGGCCGGGATCAAGCTGGCCGTTCTGATCAATTTGTTTATTCAAATGTTCCGTTACGCGGCCGAACCCTTCTTTTTCGGACAGTCGGAGGACAAGAATGCCCCGGGGACTTACTCCCGTGTCCTGGATTATTTTACGGGGTTTACAATGCTTGTCTACCTGGGGATACTGCTCTATATAGATCTTTTTGGACTGATCCTGGGTGAAAATTACCGGGAAGGAATTGTAGTGGTGCCTGTCATGGCATTGGCTTACGTTATGCTGGGTATCTATTTCAATATAAGCATCTGGTTTAAATTGTCCGGGAAAACCGGTTATGCCGTGCTGATCACATCGGCCGGCCTGGCCGTGACATTATTGGTTAACTTGCTGTTCTTACCCCGTTACGGGTATATTGCCGCTGCCTGGGGTCATCTGGCCAGCTACCTGACAATGACCGTTATATGTGCTCTTATGGGGCGCAAACGCTATCCCATACCTTACAACTGGCCAAGGAACGGTTTTTATATTGCTGCAGGAGTAGGACTGTATTTATTCTCACAATTGTTCAGCCGGATGGACCTGTTGCCCAAGCTGGTGATAAATACCGGAATTCTTTTGGTATACCTGGCTACCTGGGCAGGGGTGGAAGGTTTCTACGGAAAGTTGCGCAAACTATGGCGGCGGCAATAGCTACGTTCAGGGATTCCGACCCTTCCCGGTAAGCGGGAATAAACAAACGTGTCTGAATGTATTCCGGCAACCCGGGGCTGATACCCCTGGATTCGTTTCCCATAACGACAATCCCGTCTGAAGGCAGGGAAAGTGTGTTGATATCCATGCCTCCCTGCAGAACGGTTCCCAATACAGGGAGCTGTGTTTCTTTCAGGAGGGTTTCAAGAGACGTATAATAAACCGGGACCCTCAGGATAGCACCCATAGTGGATTGAACCGTCTTGGGATTGTAAAGTTCCACACAGTCCGGGGAAGCATAGACGGCAGCAATGTTAAACCAGTCGGCCAGTCGCAGTATGGTCCCGAAATTCCCGGGATCCTGCACCCCGTCAAGTGCCAGGTAAAGATCCCCTTTTTGCGGAACAGCCGGCTTGATGTCCGGAATGCCAACCAAGGCCAGTGCTCCGGAGGGGGTGGATTGAGCCGAGATGCGTTCCATTTCCGAGGCAGATACATATTCCGCGATCGGAGCTTTCCGGGCATCCAAAACACCTTCCTGCAGGAACAGTCTTTTGATGACGAACGGTCCGGGCGCTGCCAGCAACTCGGCAATTATTTTTTTTCCTTCTATTATAAATTCCTTCCTTTCCTGGCGGAATTTTTTCTGATTCAGGGCTTTAATGTATTTTATTTCGGCTTTGCTCAACATGGTATCAATACCCCAGTACCTTTAACATAGATTTATAGGTCTGCTCCTTGGAAAACAATTTGGTGTAGTATTCCCCGTCTTCTTCACCTATGATGACCATTTTTGGGGCAGGCATCAGGCAATGCTGCACGCCTCCGAAGCCGGATATGGATTCCTGGTAAGCTCCCGTATTGAAGAATCCAATATAAAGCGGTTCCCCGTTTTCATTTTTGGGAAGGAAGACGGCATTGGCATGCGCTTCTGCATTGTAGTAGTCCTGCGAATCACAGGTCAGACCTCCCAGGAAAACACGTTGATAGGGTTCGTCCCATTTGTTGATGGGAAGCAGTATGAAACGCCGTTTGATACCCCAGGTGTCCGGTAAAGTAGTCATAAAGGAAGAATCGATCATATACCACCTTTCCCGGTCGTTCTGTTGTTTGTCTCCCAGAACCTGGTAAATATTTGCCCCGCTTTCGCCTACCGTGAACGATCCGAATTCGGTAAATATGTCGGGTTCTTTTACATTACGGCTGGCACATATACTTTTGATCTGGGCAATTATCTCTTCTGTCATGTACTCATAATCGTAATCAAAAGAAAGAGAATTTCTTACCGGGAACCCTCCGCCAAGGTTCAGGGAGTCCAGGTCTTCGCAGAAATTCTTTAGGTCGCAATATACGTTCACGCACTTGGCCAGTTCGTTCCAGTAATAGGCATTGTCCTGGATCCCCGTATTGATGAAAAAATGGAGCATTTTGAGCTTGAACTTGGGGTTGCGTTTGATGTATTTGTGGTAAAAGGGGACTATGTCACTGTAACGGATCCCCAGCCGGCTGGTGTAAAATTCAAATTTGGGTTCTTCTTCCGCTGCTATGCGAATACCTATTTTACATTCATCATTTACCGTTTTGTCCAGGGCTTCTATTTCAGGCATATTGTCCAGTATGGAAATGGTGTTTTTCCAGCCCGAATTCATAAGATTGGCAATGTTTTCGACATATTGCTGTTTCTTATACCCGTTGCAGATCACGTACAAGTCCTTGTCCACGATCTTTTGTTCGTAAAGCGACTCTATCAGGTTAATGTCAAAAGCCGAAGATGTTTCAATATGTATGTCGTTTTTTAACGCTTCTTCCAGTACAAATGAAAAATGGGATGATTTTGTACAGTAACAGTAATGGTATTCCGCATCGTAATCCACCTTGGCCATGG
>DAOSXZ010000024.1:0-16951 GCA_035380845.1 Bacteroidales bacterium
AAATCAAAGCTAAAAAAGTTGTTAAGTTCCGCCCCAGTATTGAACTGTAGCCAAGGTTACAAAATCAGCCTGACACACATCGGGTAATAAAAAGGAGGACGCGTTTGTTCTCCTTTTTATGTACATATACAGGATAAATGAAGCGACATTTTACCGTTATCGGCATAACTTTAGGGTTCTTTCTGGCATTGATGTTGCCGGTATCCGCGTTACTGGCACAGACAAAACACACGTTGTCCGGGAAGGTTATGGATGGGCAGGACGGGGAAATTCTTACAGGAGCCGTCGTGAAGGTTGTGGAAGGAAATGACATCTGGACGTTGACAGATGCGCGGGGACGTTTTGTTTTGACCCTTCCCGAAGGCCGCGTAAAATTAGAAGTTTCATATATCGGTTACGAAACACAGGAACACGAATTAATTCTGGACAGCAATAAGGACACTTTCCTTTTTCTTACACCCTTGTCTTATTACCTGGAAAGCGTTACCGTTTTTGCCGAAAGTGCCGGAACAAGACTGCGCAGGGCAGAAATGAGTATAGAAAGGGTAGATGCGGAAGTGATCCGCAGAGTTCCCACACTATTTGGAGAAGTGGATCTTTTAAAAGTAGTCCAGATGTTACCCGGAGTACAGGCGGCATCTGAAGGGAGCAGCGGGTTTCATGTCCGGGGGGGGAGCCCGGACCAGAATATGATCCTGTTTGATAATGCAACATTGTACAACGTGTCCCATATGTTGGGGTTTTTCTCAATTTTCAATTCCGATGCCGTTCGCGATATGACCTTGTATAAAGGAGACATTCCGGCACGTTTTGGAGGACGCCTTTCGTCGTTGTTGGAAGTAGTACCCGCAGAGGGAGCGGGTCGCTTTTCTGTTAAAGGAGGTATTGGCCTGATATCCAGCAAACTTTCCATACAGGGCGGCGTGGCAGGAGACCGGTTGACATACCTGGCGGCCGGAAGACGCACTTATGCGGATTTTTTTCTTCCCCTGGCCAAGAATGAATTGGTCAAAAATGCCACCATCCATTTTTACGATCTAAACGGAAGACTGAGATGGCGGGTAAACGACAACAACTACATATACCTGACTTTGTATAACGGGCGGGATAAATTCGCAATTTCGGATATGGGCGTAAAGTTTGGGAATTCGGTAGCTGCGATCAACTGGAACCATTCGTTTTCCGATCGTTTCTTTATGCAGGC
Source organism: Bacteroidales bacterium (assembly GCA_035380845.1). Lineage (GTDB taxonomy): Bacteria > Bacteroidota > Bacteroidia > Bacteroidales > UBA932 > DMER64. The sequence continues at coordinate 1,205 of DAOSXZ010000024.1, forward strand.
ACATGCCACCTATACCAATTACGATTACGATTTTAAAGGCAGCACCAATCAAATGGAAATGGAATGGGTTTCACGGATTCAGGATGCCGGGATGCGCCTTGATTTTTCGTACATGCCTGCTGCCGGGCACCTTCTTGAATTTGGCTATACATCAAATTTCCAATGGTACCAGCCGGGCAAAGCTGTTGGTATCGGGGAACTGGAAAGCGGGGTACAGATAGAACAGGATATCACCATGTCCCGTCGCCAGGGATTTGTCAATGTCCTGTATTTTTCCAATGAGCACAAACTCTTCAATGAAAGGATGGAGCTGCGTTACGGATTACGGTTGAATCGTTTTGACAATGCGGGTCCTACAACTTTATACAAGGTGGATGAGAATTACAACCTGATTGAAGAAGAAGGCGAGGAAATCCCGTCGGGTGTTTTTTTTCATCATGAATACGGGCTGGAACCGCGTTTGGGGATATCTTACCTGGCAACTCCCGATCTTTCGCTCAAGGCATCGTACGCGCGAACACTCCAGTACGTTCATTTGCTTTCGTTTTCCTCGGCAGGATCTCCCATGGAAATATGGATTCCTTCAAGTCCCTGTATAAAGCCGCAATCCTCGCACCAGGTTTCGGCGGGGGCTTTTGCCACCCTGTTCAGAAAGAATTACGAAGCTTCGGTAGAAGTGTTTTACAAAGACCTGGACAATGTGCTGGACTTTAAAGATCACCCCAACTTGTTGTTATACGACAAAATTGAAACGGAACTGCGTTTCGGGACCGGGAAAAGTTACGGCATTGAATTTCTTTTCAGACGAAACAAAGGAGTTTTGACGGGGTGGGTCAGTTATACATGGTCCCGTTCTTTCCGGACCATTCCCGGGGTAAATAACGGGCAGAAATACCGTTCTCCTTCTGACCGGCCCCATAATATCAATGTAGTGCTGTTTTATGACATTTCACCCCGCATGGAAGTTTCACTTAACTGGGTCTATGCTACCGGTCAGCCGGTTACTTTGCCGGAAGGACGTTACTGGTTTTATAACGAACTGATCCCGGTATATACGGAACGGAATTCTTACCGGATGGCAGATTATCACCGCATGGATGCATCACTGAACATCAGGCTGGGAAAGATGAACAGGCGGTGGAAGCATTCCCTGAATATTTCCGTGTATAATCTGTACGGGAGAAAAAATCCGTGGGCCATCAATTTCCGCATGAAGCCCACAGGGGAACAATACCTGGAAATGACATACCTTTTTAGTGTAGTCCCGTCCATAACCTGGAATTTCAGTTTTTAGAAAAATGAAGTACTTTAAGATAATAAATACGTTGTTATGGCTTGCAACCCTCACAGGTGGCGTAACGGGTTGTACAGAACCCATAGAGTTGATTGGAGACGATATGGAATCCCGTTTGGTGATAACCGGAACGTTATCTACTGAACCAGGATACCAGATCATTGAGATTTCTTCCACTGTGCCTTATTTTGGAACGGATTTACCGGAAAACATAGATGCAGCAAAGGTGGTGCTCAACGGCCGGGAACTAACCAGGGATGCCCCCGGGATCTATACCACGGGAGAAAATTTTGCGGCCGTAGAAGGAGAGACGTACGTGCTGGAAGTCTGGATGGATTATGACGGGGACGGGCAGCAGGAATATTACTCAGCCACTACGACGGTACCTTATGTTCATGTGTTGGAATCGTTATCGGTGAAATCGCTGGTTCCGGGAGCAGTGGATATTCCTTTTGTATTGCTGGCCGGTTTCCAGGATACTCCCGGAGATGATTATTACGGAGCTGCACTTTGGATCAATAGCGATTTGTACAGCAACAGGATTTTAAGGTATTACGTACATTCCCTGAATGATTATTCACAAGACGGGTCTTTCATCCGCTATCCAATTCCGGAATGGATCATAACCGGATCATTGGTTTGGGATAACGGAGAAACATATGATTTGTATTCCGGGGATGTTTTGACCGTGGAATTGCAAACGCTCAGTGAAGAATACTATCGTTTTTTACAGGAAGCCAAAATTGAAAAGAACCAACACTTTCCGCTTTTCTCGGGTCCCCGCGGAAATGTTACCGGAAACATATCCGGTGGCGCGTTGGGAATATTCGGTTCATATGCGGTAAGCCGCAAATCAGTTATTCTTCCCAAATGTCCCGGGCTTCCTGAAAGACAGTAGGATGTGTCATGTAGATCAACAGGGGGCCGTTCCGGAAACACACTTCCAACCGGTTGCCTGTACATCTATTCAGGGTTGCTTTCCATAAAGCGTCAAAAACCACGTTTTCCACCGGATATCGTATGCCCTTAACTTTTAGTTTCAAGGCAGTGTTCAGACCAAAAAAAGAAACGGGATTGTCTTTGATGCAAGGTATGGAAAACCGCATAAAACCGTCTGTTTCCGGCGTTTTATCCGTATAAGCCCAAAATGTGCCGCAATCTGTTACCATTTGCACTTTATCCATCATACGGGCATAATCTCCCAGCAGGGATATATTTCCCAGCATATGGTCTTCCCTCAATCCGGTAGCCCCCAGGATGGCAATATGGCGGAACCCTTTTTCGTAACAGTATTGTACCGCTTTGGTCAGGTCGTTTGTGTTTTGATCCGTATTCCTGATCAAACAGGATGCATACTTCTTTTTCATGGGACCGGACAAAGAATCCAGATCTCCCACGATTATGTCAGGAACCCTGTCCCTGAGGTTATTCACGGCTCCGTCTGTGCAAACGAGTACCTTTGCCTGTTGTAAGATTCGCAGGGGATACGGATGGGAAGGATAAGCTCCCTGTGCCAGTATGACTGCCCGGTCTGTCATGTTATATAAAAACCGCATTAGATGAACTTCTGAATCCGGCCAGGAAAGCAGGTGTTTTCAAACGCTTTTTCCCCGGAGTCTGTAATTCCAGTATATGTACAAAGCCGTTGCTACAGGCCACTTTTAACATTTTTTTTCCGTCTGTTACAATACTGCCGGGCTTTTCCCGGTGGGGAACCCGTTCTGCCCCGGCCCTGAATATTTTTATGTCCTGAACCATATCCCCGTTTCTAAGGGTGGCGTAGGCAGCAGGAACAGGACTCAGACCGCGGACAAGATTTGTAATACGGACAGGATCCAGTGTCCAGTCTATCCGGCAGGTCTCACGTGAAATTTTTGGAGCTGTTTTCAGATCTTTTCCGGGCACCAGTGGTTGTGGAGTAGCCCTCAGGGACCCGTTCCATAAACCGTCTATTGTTTTGGCGATCAATGGCCCTCCGGCAGTCATCAATTTGTCATGCAGCGATCCGGCATCTTCTTCCGGATCAATGGAAACAGGTTCCTGCAAAAGAATGGCCCCGGTATCCATGTGATCATCTATTAGAAAAGTAGTCAGTCCGGTTTCCTGTTCCCCGTTTATCAAAACGTGGTTGATGGGGGCAGCGCCCCTGTATTGCGGCAACAGGGATGCATGCAGGTTAAAACAACCGCAGGAAGGTATTTCCCAGACACAGCCGGGTAACATGCGAAACGCCACTACCACGAAAACAGGGACGTTCCATTGCCGGAGCGTTTCTAAAAAATCAGTGTCCTTTAAAGATTCCGGCTGCAAAACCGGAATCCCGAGCTCCAGAGCTGTAGTTTTCACGGCCGACGAACGGGCTGTCATGCCCCTGCCGGCAGGTTTGTCGGGAACGGTAACAACCCCTTTAACGGGATATCCCTGCCCGGCAAGCATGGAAAGAATCCCCGCTGCAAAGCCGGGTGTTCCCATAAATACGATCTCAGGTTTGTTTTTTATGTTTGTCATGGCCAAAGGGCAGGTGTTTTTTGATCTTTTTCAAAAAAACAAGATACGCATCTTTATTGAATAATGCCGAGTCGGTGGTGGCCTTGTAGGTTAGAAAAACTCCAATAGGCAACAATACCAATGCAGAGATCATGGTCCCCATAGCCGCCGAGACCGAACCGTCCGTAGCCAGTTTTTTCCCCGAAATATCAATTACATAATAGACAACAAAAAATAACATTGACACAATTACGGGAGTACCCAGTCCGCCTTTGCGGATAATGGCGCCCAACGGGGCTCCTATGAAAAAGAAGATAAAACAGGCGAAAGCGACGGTAAATTTCCGGTACCATTCCACCCTTGTCCTTCTAAGTGGCAGGTGTATCTGGAATTCTTCCACTACAAATGCATCTACCTGGTTTGTTAGCTGGTCTGTTTTTCCGATAGCCCTGTTCATCAGGTCGGCATAATGCGGGTGATTTTCCAGGGAAGGGAGTGTGTCCAAAGGAAAATAACCGTTGTATTGCTGTTTGTTTGTTGTGTCCAATTGCCGCGCATAGGTAAGTCCTCCTGTGGCAAGCATGCGCTTTATAAACTGGCTGTGAGCTATGGCATATAATGAATCCAGTGAGTCCCTTCTATGCGCCAGGCTGCTCAGACCCTGGGCCATTACATCGTTCCCAAACCGGTCTCCGTCCCGCCGCTGGAATGCATAATTTGTCAATTCAATGATAATATCTTGTCTGTCAAATTTAATGCGTTGCATGGCAAAAGACGTATCTGCCGAAGATTGCCGGTCTCCTTCTTCGTAGGACTCACCGCTGAAAAGCGTAAAAATGATATTTTTCTTGTCTTCTGTAAGTCTCAAGGCTCCGGAATCGGCCAAAGTCACACTGGTGTTTCCCCTGCGGGCACTGTGGTTGTATACCATTACATCGTACAGCATATCCGTGTTTTCGTTACGTTGCGCTACCCGAAGACTGTAATTGTCAATGCCGTTATAGAATATGCCAGTAGGGATACGTATTTCTTCTTTTGTACGGGAAATATCATCCCTCAGAGCGAAAATGTTTTTGTATGCCAGCGGCATCAGGTTGTTGGCTGCAAAAAAAGCTCCGATTGAAATAAAAAATGAAAGAATGATCAGGGGACGCATAATGCGTTGCAACGGGATACCGGCCGCTTTCATGGCCAGCAATTCGTTGAATTCCCCCAAATTGCCCATGGTCATAATGGATGCCAGCAGGGTGGCCAGGGGAAGTGCCATGGGAATGACGGTGCATGTTCCCCAGAAAAGAAATTCCAGGATCACTTTTATTCCCAATCCTTTTCCAACCAGTTCGTCAATGTATACCCACAGAAACTGCAATACAAGTACAAAGAGCACTATGAAAATTGTCAGGAACAGGGGGCCCAGAAATGAACGGACCAGAAATCGGTCAAAAATTTTCACCGGCTTTAATTATTTAAGGGTTCTTCAATGCATCGGCAATGGTATCCAGTGCAGCTTGCAAACCGGCCGGATCCTTGCCTCCAGCAGTTGCGTAAAAATCCTGTCCGCCTCCACCTCCGCGGATGTGGGAGGAAGCCTTTCGAATAATATCCGAGGCATTCCATCCGGCTTTGACCAGGTCATCGGATATGAGCAGGGTCAGGTTGGCTTTGCCGTTATGTTCGTACGCTGCCGCAAAGGCAATACTGCCGGAAGTTGCGTTCCGGAAGGAGAAAGCCAGGTCTTTTATGAGTTCGGGCATGTACACACCCCTGAGTGATACAAATTGAATGCCGTTTAAATGGGTCCTTTGTTCCCAGAGAGATTCCCGTAGTGCTGAAGCCCTTTCCCGCATGGTTTGTTCCATGGCTTTCCTGAGGTCGTCGTTTTCCCGGACCAGTTTTTTAAGAGATGTGATTACATCCGGATTGTCGTTCATCATGTTGCGTACTCCGGCCAGGACGGTTTCCAGTTCTTCCACTTTCCTTTCTACGGCAAGTCCGGTAATGGCTTCGATCCTGCGAATACCTGCAGCAATGGCACTTTCGCTCACAATTTTGAACATGCCGATATTTCCGGTGGCTGTTGTATGTGTTCCTCCGCACAATTCAATGGAATCTCCAAAACGAATCACACGCACCTTGTCGCCGTATTTTTCACCGAACAAGGCCATGGCCCCCATATTGCGAGCTTCTTCCAGGGGAATGTCCTGCAAGGTTTCTTGCGCAATGTTGTTACGAATCAAATGGTTTACAAGACGTTCTGTCTTTTTTATTTCTTCAGGTTCAAGGCGTGCATAATGGGAGAAGTCAAAACGGAGACTGTCCGGAGAGACGTGAGAACCTTTCTGTTCAATATGCGGTCCCAAAACTGTCCTGAGTGCATAGTGCAGCAAATGTGTTGCGGTGTGGTTGTTGGCTATTGCCAGACGTCTTTCCTGATCCACTACTGCATAAAATTCAGTCTCGGGATTATCCGGAATTTTTGAGGTTATATGAAGAATCAGGTTATTCTCTTTAATGGTATCGGTAATGCGCACTTTTTCCCCATAGGTGTTTTCCAGGTAGCCGGAATCTCCTGTCTGTCCTCCGCTTTCGGCATAAAACGGGGTTTGGTCAAGTACTATCTGGTAGTATTCCTTGTTTTTTGCTTTCACTTTCCGGTATCTGGTAATTCTTGCATACGCTTTGGTTGTCTCATAACCCAGGAACACCGGCTGAATGAAAGGCCTTAATTCTATCCAGTCACCTTCTTTGGCCTGTGTTGCTTGCCGGGCACGGTCTTTTTGGGCCTGTAATTCTTCTTCAAACTCCCGTGTGTTGACTGTCAGCCCTTTTTCCTTAGCCATCAAAATGGTCAGATCCAGAGGAAATCCATACGTGTCGTACAGTAGAAAGGCATCTTTTCCGCTGAATTCCTCAAGGGTTTCATCCCGGGTAAAATAATCAAATAAACGTATGCCTTTTTCAAGCGCACGCAAAAACGCTTCTTCTTCCTGCCGGATGATGTTCTGTATGATTTCTTTTTGTTTTTCGAGTTCGGGGAAAGCTTGTCCCATTTCCCGGATCAGGGCAGGAACCAAATCGCACAAAAAAGGTTTGTCAAATCCCAGGAAAGTATAGCCGTAACGTACAGCCCTGCGAAGAATACGCCGGATGACATAGCCTGCTTTCACGTTGGAGGGAAGTTGACCGTCGGCAATGGAAAAACAAATGGCTCTCAAATGATCGGCGACAACCCGCATGGCAACATCTGTATTCTTATCCCGGCCGTATTCTTTACCGCACAATTTTCCGGTGGCTCCTATCAGGTTTTGGAACAAATCTGTATCGTAGGTGCTGAATTTTCCCTGGATGGCTACACACAAACGTTCCAGTCCCATACCCGTATCCACATGCTTTTGAGGAAGCATTACCAGTTTGCCGTCTGTTTTTCTGTTGTATTGAATAAATACCAGGTTCCAGACTTCCACGACCAAAGGATGTCCGGTGTTGACCAGAGAAGCTCCCGGGATTACGGCGCGATCCCCGGGAGGTCGCAGGTCAAAATGTATTTCGCTGCAGGGGCCACATGGCCCCGTATCACCCATTTCCCAGAAATTGTCCTTTTTGTTTCCGGCAATGATCCGGTCTTCCGGCAAATAACGACTCCAAAAGTTATGGGATTCTTCGTCTGCGGCAATATTGTCGTCCGGGGCTCCTTCAAATACCGTGGCGTAAATACGGTCGGCATCCAGTTTGAAAACTTCATGCAACAACTCCCAGGCCCAGGCAATAGCTTCCTCTTTAAAATAATCACCAAAACTCCAGTTGCCCAGCATTTCAAACATGGTATGGTGGTAGGTGTCATGACCGACTTCTTCCAGGTCGTTATGCTTCCCGCTCACTCTCAAACACTTTTGGGTGTCGGCAACCCGTTTGTATAATGCGGGTTCATTGCCCAGGAACCAGTCTTTGAACTGGTTCATGCCGGCATTGGTAAACATAAGCGTGGGGTCGTTCTTAATTACCATGGGAGCCGAGGGCACGATGGTATGTCCTTTCTTTTCAAAAAAATCCAGAAAAGTTTTCCTTATTTCGCCAGAGGTCATTTTCAATAATATTAACGGGCAAATATACCGCTTTTTACTAAAATTACTTATCTTTGCACGTTAATAACGTGTTAACAACACTTAATGGCAGGGAGAAGAAAATACAAATTTAATCCGGAAACTCTTTCTTACGAACTGCAAAGACCTTCTTTGCGCTTTTATATTGTTCGGGCTCTGATCATACTTCCAATAAGCATGGTGATCGCTTTTGGATATTACGTGCTTTACACGGAAGGTTTTAACCTTAAAACACCCCGTACGGTACGTTTGGAACGCGAATACAATAAAGCCCGGTCCAATCTGGAATTAATCAGCAAACAAATGAGCCAGCGCGAAAAGCAATTGGAAGATTTGCAGATCAGGGACAACAACATTTACAGGAACATTTTTGGGATGGAGCAAATCCCTTCCGAAGTAAGAGATGCCGGATTTGGCGGATCCAACCGGTATCCGTATTTGGAATATGCGGAAAACTCGGCTCTTTTAATGAAAACGGCGCTGAATTTTGACAAGCTCATGAAGAAGGCTTACATTCAGTCCAGATCTTTCGACGATGTGGAACGGGTAGCCGGCCAGGCAGGGGAGGTTGCCAAGTGCATTCCTTCCATTTTGCCCCTTCCCGAGGATACAAAAAATTTCAGATGGTCCGGTGCTTTCGGATACAGAAAAGACCCGGTATACGGAGATATCCGTATGCATGAAGGCATAGATCTTACCGGAGCTCGCAACTCCCCGGTTTATGTTACCGGTGACGGGAAAGTGGAAACCATCCGTTACGAATACAACGGCTACGGACGTTATATTATCGTTGATCACGGGTTTGGATACAAGACACGCTATGCCCACCTGAATAAAGCTTCGGTTTACGAAGGCCAGCCGGTAAAACGCGGAGAACAGATTGGCCTTCTGGGTTCAACAGGCAAGTCTACCGGGCCACATGTACATTACGAAGTGATTTATATGGGTAGGCCCGTTAATCCTTACAATTATTTCAATAACAATATTGCAACAGAAGATTACCATGCGGTAATTTTGGGCGGACGCCAATAATTTCCTGAAATGAACCGTTACCAGTTCAATGAAGAAAAGTTGGAATTCACCAAAGTGCGTCCCAATATCAAAACGGTTTTAAAACGCATTTTTTGGGTTTTCCTGGGCAGCATCGCGCTGGCCCTGGTTTACTATTTGATCTTTGGGATGTTCATATTGTCTCCGGCCGAAAGAGCCCTGGTTCGTGAAACGGAGTTAATGCAGGGTGAATACGAAAGACTGAGTGGGGATATGGAAAATTTGAACAAAGTCATAGAAGAACTGGAGGTGCGGGACAAGAACATATACGGTACGGTACTTCACTCAACACCTCTGGAAATGACGGAAGGAGTTGATATCTCACATTACAGCTCCCTTATTGAGGATCCTTCTTTTGCGCTATCCTATCATGCAGATTCGGTGATAAAAGGACTGGAAAAAAGAGCCGCACTGGTAACCAGCGCCTTATACATGGCCGGGAACCGGATATACGACCAACTGGACAGCCTGGATTACCTTCCGGCTGCTTTCCCCTTACGCCAACCTCCCATGGAAGCCATGGGGGCAACCATTGGACGCAGAATACATCCGTTTTACAAAATTCCCATAGATCATAGCGGGATGGATTTTCTGGTGGGTTTGGGAACTGATGTACTGGCAACTGCCGGCGGGCGTGTAGTCAATGTTTCCCGTTCTGCAAGGGGCAGGGGGAATGTGGTGGAGATAGAACATCCTTACAGGAGATACAAAACGGTTTATGCCCATCTAAGTGATATTTTTGTGAGGAAAGGGCAATATGTAGAAAGAGGGATGGTAATAGCCCGTGTGGGATCTTCCGGAATGTCTTTCATGCCCCATTTGCATTATGAAATTCAGCAAGACGGACAGGTTCGGGATCCTGTTCATTATTACTTTATGGATGTTTTGCCGGCAGAATACAGGCAGATTATGCTTACGGCATACAATACAGGTCAATCTTTAGATTAAAGAGATATGGATAAGATGTATTATACAATCGGTGAGGTGGCCGAAATGTTGGGCGAAAGTACTTCCCTGGTACGTTTTTGGTCAACAACGTACAGTGAATTTATAAAACCGGTCCGGAACAAAAAAGGCAATCGGCTCTTCACGGCAACCGATGTGGCCAACTACAAGATCATACATCATCTTGTCAAGGAACGGGGCATGACGCTGGAAGGAGCAAGGAAAAGAATGCACGACAATAAAGAAGGGGAAGACAGGACTATAGACATTATGGCATCACTAAACAAGATCAAAGCCCAGTTGGTGGAGATCAGGGATATGATAGAATGAAACTGAAAGCGTCTGAAATCATGGAAGTCCTGGAACAATGGGCACCCCCCGGGTTACAGGAAGACTGGGACAATTCAGGACTTTGCATAGGGCATCCCCACACACCTGTGACCGGTGTCCTCGTATGCCTGGATTGTACCAAAGAGATAGTGGAAGAAGCTGTAGAGGAGGGGCTAAATATGATCGTTTCCCACCATCCCCTTATTTTCAGGGGTCTGAAGCATTTGCGTGATATTACACCAGTGGAACAGACTGTGGCGTTGGCCATACGTAACAACCTGGTGGTATATTCCATGCATACCAATGCAGACAAGATCATGGACGGAGTCAGCGGTGCCATGGCCCGTGCGTTGTCACTAAAAAATGTTTCAATTCTGGCTCCCGAAAAAATATGTGAAAACAGCACCGAACCTTGCGGACTGGGTGTTGTTGGCGATCTGCCGGAACCCTTACCTGCGGAAACGTTCCTGGAATTGCTCAAAACAGTATTTCACACCCGGGGGCTTAGAGGGTCCGAAATCGTATATCCGATGATATCCAGGGTGGCTTTGTGCGGAGGAAGCGGATCGTCACTGATTTCTGATGCCATGCGTTCCGGAGCGCAGGTTTTTGTAAGTGCAGATTTTAGTTATCACACTTATTTTGAAACGATTCCCCACATGATGCTGGTGGATGCCGGGCATTATGAATCGGAGGCAGGTATACAGGACGAGGTATACCATGTGCTTAGAAAAAAATTCCCTACCTTTGCCGTCCGCAAAACACGTATCAATACCAATCCCATTCGATTTTATTAAGTTATCAATACTATTATGACTAAAAAAACGACAAAGCAAGCAGGAACCGAAGTCGGATCATTTACCGCGCTGCAAAAAGCAGAACAGGACGGTACGCTGACCATGGAGGATAAACTTCGTCTTTTGTACCAGCTTCAGCAAACAGATTCACAGATAGACAAAATTCATCTTTTACGTGGCGAACTTCCCCTGGAAGTACAGGATCTTGAAGATGACATAAAAGGACTGGCTACCCGGATGGAAAATCTGCATAAGGAAATCCGCGATATCGAAAAAGACATTGCTTTTCGCAGGATCGATGCCGATAACGCGCGAGCCATGGTGGCAAAATACGAAGCACAACAGACCAATGTGAAAAACAGTCGTGAATTTGATTCACTTTCCAAAGAAATTGAAAATCAAACGCTCGATGCCGAATTGGCCGAGAAATACATCCGCGAATTTTCTCTTTTGCTAAAAGACCGCAAGGAAACCCTGGATCACGCGCATGAAGCTCATGACGAGCGGCAAAAAGACCTTGAGGTAAAGAAAAAAGAACTGGAAAACATAATCAGCGAAACGGCAAAAGAAGAAGAAAACCTGCTTAAAAAAACCGAACAGATCCAGTCGCAAATTGATACAAGGGTTCTTTCCGCATACCGCAAAGTAAGGAACAATGCACGGAACGGACTGGCAGTAGTTACAGTTAAACGTGGTGCCTGCGGAGGATGTTTCAACAAAATCCCTCCTCAGCGTCAGTTGGATATCAAGATGAGTAAAAAAATCATCGTTTGCGAATATTGTGGCAGAATATTGGTAGATCCCGCGTTTGAAGAATAAACCGACCATACGTGAACAGTTTTTCGCCCGTCTGGGACAAACTTCCCCCTCTCCGTTAGGCATCGAGATCCATAAAGCAGAGGGGGTATTTCTTCTGTCACCTGACGGAAAACGTTATGTGGATCTTATATCCGGTGTATCTGTCAGTAATGTAGGACATTCCAGGCAAGAAGTCATCCGCGCTATTGAAGATCAGGCCAGGGATCATTTGCATTTGATGGTGTACGGTGAAGTCATTCAGAAACCTCAGGTACAGCTGGCGTCTTTATTAACCCAAAACCTTCCGGAATCTTTGGATACGGTGTATTTCGTCAATTCCGGTTCGGAAGCCAACGAAGCGGCGCTGAAACTTGCCAAACGTATCACAGGCCGTCCCCGTATGGCGTGTTTTCGCAATGCTTATCATGGCAGTACACACGGTACATTGAGCATGATGGGTAATGAAACTTTCCGCCGTTCTTTCAGGCCGCTTTTGCCCGGTATTACGGCGTTGCGTTTCAATTGCGCTGAAGACCTTGAAAAAATCGACAGGCAGACTGCCTGCGTTATCGTGGAACCGGTACAGGCGGAAGCAGGAGTTCGCCTGCCGGATAAAGGGTTTTTACAATTGTTAAAAGAACGTTGTAATGATACGGGAACTTTACTTATCTTTGATGAGATACAGACAGGGTTCGGACGTACAGGCAGCCTGTTTGCCATGCAAAAGTACGGTGTGACACCTCATATGGTTACCCTGGCCAAAGCTTTGGGCGGAGGAATGCCGTTGGGTGCCCTTGTTTGTTCCCGGGAGCTTATGAAAGCCTGGCAATCGGATCCGGTATTGGGACATATCACGACTTTTGGCGGTCATCCGGTTTGTTGTGCAGCCGGATTTGCTGCTTTGCAGGTGTTGTTGAAAGAAGGCTGGATTGGTCAGGTAGAAGAAAAAGCATCTTACCTCAGGCAGGAGCTTTTGCAACATCCCCGGGTCAGAGAGGTCAGGGATGCCGGGCTGTTGCTGGCCGTGGAACTTGGAGAAGAGGGAAAAGCCGAAGAAATGGTAAGGTTGTTGTTGGAGGAAGGGGCCATGTCCGATTGGTTTTTATATTGTGACACAGCGTTCCGTATTTCTCCACCGTTATGTATTGACCGTAAGGAACTGGAATTAACTGTGCAAATAATAAGGCGGGCGTTGGACAGATTGACATAAATACATTTACAATAATGGCAAAACAAGCACCGGTAAAGAAGAATGTGAAAGGAAAAGACCAATCCCAGGTGGAAATGGTAGGCCTGGACATGGGAAAAGTGCCTCCCCAGGCCATAGATATTGAAGAAGCCGTTCTGGGCGCTTTGCTTTTAGAGCCGAACGCATCACTTGATATTGTAGGTGCGGTGAAGCCGGAATATTTTTACAAGGAAAACCACCGGAAAATTTTTGCGGCCATTTCCGCACTTGTTTCTTCGCACAATCCGGTAGATATGTATACCGTTGCCGAAGAACTGAAAAAAAACGAACAGCTGGATGAAATAGGCGGTCCTTATTATTTGAGCCAGCTTACCATGCGGGTTGCCGCCGCTTCTCACCTGGAATACCATTCCAAGGTATTAACCCAAAAATTTATTCAAAGGGAACTGATCAACACTTCATACGGGATTTTGAGGGATGCTTTTGACGACACCATTCCGGCCGATGAATTGCTGGATAATTCCCAACAGAAGCTTTTTGAATTGGGAGAAATGAATCTCCGCAGGGACACACGTCCGGTCCGTTCTGTTTTGGGAGATGTTCTTGACGAGTTATCAGACGTACAGACCCGGGAGGACGGATTGAGCGGCATCCCGTCCGGATTTACTTCTTTGGACAGAATGACCCTGGGATGGCAGAAAGCCGATTTGGTGGTTATTGCAGCCCGTCCTTCCATGGGAAAAACCGCTTTCGTGTTGACCATGGCTCGTAACATGGCAGTGAACCACAACATTCCCGTTGCCTTTTTCTCTTTGGAGATGCCTGATTCCCAGTTAGTGAAGAGGTTGTTGGTGAGTGAGACCGGCTTATCCTCGGAAAAGATCCGGGGAGGAAAGAAACTTAAAAGCTTTGAATGGGAACAACTCAACCAGCGGATCATTAACCTCACCAAAGCCCCTCTTTATATAGATGACACCCCGTCTCTATCCATTTTTGAATTCAGAGCCAAGGCTCGCCGGCTGGTGGCCGGGATGGGGGTTAAACTGCTGATAATTGACTATATGCAATTGATGTCCGGACCTCCTGAATTGCGTGGTATGAGGGAACAGGAAGTTGCGGCCATATCACGGTCCCTAAAGGCGATTGCTAAAGAATTGAACGTTCCCGTTATTGCCTTGTCACAGATGAACCGCTCCTCGGAAACACGCGGAGGAAACCGCAGACCCCAGTTGAGCGACTTGAGGGAATCCGGAGCCATTGAACAGGATGCCGATATCGTTGTATTTCTTTACAGGCCCGAATATTATGGAATTAAAGAAGATGAGAGCGGCCGGTCCCTGGAAGGCATAGCAGAAGTTATTCTGGCTAAACACCGTAACGGAGCAGTGGGAGAGGTCCAGATGCAGTTTAGAAACAGTGAAATCCGTTTTCTGGATATCAACGAAGGTGGTCCGGATTTTGCAACCGGAGAAACCGTTACGTATGCTTCCAGAATGAACCAAATGAATGATCTGAATGACAACTTTAACGGGTTATAAGAGTACCATTCTGACATTGTTCCTGGTCACTTTATGTGGCTTTGTACAGGCACAGGAACCGGAAAAAGCTTGTTTGCCTGTCCGGGATATTCCGCCTTCCCAAATGGCTTTCAACTCCGGAGAAAAACTGACCATAATTGCCAGTTATCAATGGGGTGTTGTAAATACGGATGTGGGAACTGTTTCTCTTGAGATTTCAGAATCGGACACATCTGAAGTTCCGCTTTATATTGCAAAAGGCCGCATTCAAACAGCTCGTTTTTTTAATGCATTCTTTCGGGTCGATGATTATTACGAAAGCCGTTTCAATAAGACAAACCTGCGTCCCACTTATTTCATGAGGGATATTCACGAGGGAAAATATACCATACAAAATTTTTATAACTACAACCGGGATTATTCCATCAATGCCCGGATCATAAGAAAAGACGGCTCTGTCCAGGACACATTGCTTCCCGGGAGGATATGTACGTTCGATTTCATTACCATGTTCTATTTTCTGAGAAACCTTGAATTCAGGAATATGAGTCCCGGGGATGTATATCCCATTTCGTTTGCCATAGATGAAGAAATCTTTGAATTGTATCTGAGGTATGACGGAAAAGATGAAATCCGGATACAAGGACAGGGCACATTCAGGTGTTTGAAATTTTCTGCGCAGACGGTTGCCGGGGTGGTCTTTGACGGGAAGGAAGATTTGCAGTTTTGGATCAGTGACGATAAAAACAGGGTCCCCTTATTGATTGAATCCCCTGTTGTAGTAGGACGTGTCACCGGTAGATTGGGCAGTTATGAAAACCTGAGGTTCCCCCTGACCAGCAAAATAAAATAAGCATGGCTTTTGGATCGGTTATCAGGCATAAAGGTGTAATAACAGGGACAGATCCGCTTAAGGCAGAGATACTTACCCAGTCTGCTTGCGCATCATGCCATGCCCGGGGATATTGTTCGCTGAGTGAAAAAAAGCGTAAAGAGATAACCCGTTTGAAGGAACCGGCAGGGTGGAAGCCTTACGTGGGACAGGAAGTATATATAGAGATGCGAACCCGTTTGGGATTCAAAGCGTTGTGGTATGGGATGGCTTTGCCTGCCGTCATTTTGGGTGTTGCAATTGCCCTGGGGGTGCTTTTCGGTTTTGCCGAGTTGGTTCAGGGGCTAATTGCCATAATGAGTATAGGAATCTATTATTTTGTTCTATATTTGTTAAAAGATCGTATCC